>NZ_JBNGOS010000001.1:0-293709 GCF_050589685.1 Saccharicrinis sp. 156 | reverse complement strand
ATAGGGTTTATTACACAAACCGATTATATCAGCTATTGGAGAAAAAAGAAGGAAAATCGATAGAATAGACAACCTGTAATGCATCGATTGCAAGGGAAATTAAACATCCAGTTTCTAATCTGTAAAACTGGATGTTTAAAACAAGGAACAATGATATGTTCTTATTCCTCAAATGACCTATAATTACTGACAAATGGTTTCGGTTTCACTTTGTTCCAATGTGTAAAACTTTGCAATTTTTCTAAGCAGACATAATCGTTAATCGTATTGAAAATAGCTTCTAAAAATAGATACTCGCTGCCATTAAGAATTTTACCGGCAAATGACATCAATTCCCTGTTATCCCAACAAACATGATCAATATTGTAAATGAACAAATACTTCATGTTTCCTAAAAAGTCATCATAATTTTCATGGTTGAACATGCTTATCAATATGGACAAGAATAAGGGGCGGGCAGTATGTCGGTTGGGAGAAGGTATGCCTATCATAAGCGATTTTGATATCAATGTTTTTGCTTGCGAAAAATGGCCTTGTATTAGCTTGAGTGAGGCATAGTTGGCCAAGTTGGCCGCGTCCCAGGGCGCCATAGATTGTGCAATCTGGTAATATTCCTCCGCTATCTGAAATTTTTTTCTCACATTTTGAAGAAAGAAGGCATAGTTCCCATAAAGAACACTATTGGTTTGATCTAATTTTAAGGCTTTCAGATATAGTTCTTCCGCTAAGTCGTCCTGCTTTTTAATACTGGTAAGTAATAGGGCATAGTTGCTTAAATATGTTGAACAGGTAGGGTACAGCTCCATTACTTTTTTATAACAGTCCTCAGAGCGCCTAAAGTCATTCAGCTTATTTTTAAATAACATGGCATAATCATTATATTTCCCTGCTTTGATATTTTTTGATTTAACCGATTCCTGTATTTCGTGGTTGAAATAATTGGATAGTTCTTTGTTCGCCCAAAGGTATCCATCGCATTTTTGTTGCGATTTAAGCAGGAAAACATAACTCAGCAGCATAATCCTGTATTTATAGTCGTACTTGGTCTTTCTATTTTGCAATAGTTTAATGTACACCTTAATAAACTTCATCTCTTTCATTCTGTTACGGGAGGTGTGATAATAGAGGATGAGTTTTTCTATGGCAGATTCGTACATATTAAAGGAGTTGCGGGGATATGCGCTCACCTTGTCCAATTCTTTCAGAACAATGTATTCCGCTTGGTCGATATTGTTTAAAGAAAGATTGCAAATCGCATTGGCTCCAACGGTTATAACATAATTTTGGTGTTCGGGAGAATATACCTTCTTAAAGCCCGCATATGTTTTGTTGAAGTAGTGAATGGCTTCGCCAGGCTTATTGGCATAATACAATAATTGTCCCATGTTATGCAAACTCTCAAGCATTAAGGTGTGGTTTTCTTTTAAGATTTGTTTTCGTATCAACAATCCCTTCTCGCAATACTCAATCGCTTTAGGAATGTCTTTGGTGTAAAAGGTGGCGAGTCCTAATATATCATAGGTATTAGCCACATAGTACTGGTTGTTATATGGTTCGAGATAGGGGAGGGTAGCTTTTGTGCATTCAATAGCTTTGGCACCCATACCCATCTGAACGTGGTAATTGGCAATATTTAAATGGGCCGCTATGGTTAAAATGTGTTCTTCTCCTAAAAGTATTTGCCGAATATATAATGCGCGCTGCAAGTAATTTTCGGCTCTGGAAAATTCATTGTTGTCATTATAAAGTAATGTTAATCCAAGTTCGGTATATAGTTGCGCAAGTTCCAGCTGGAATTGGGTAGCGTTTTTTTCCATTTCGCGGATGATAGGATTCAATAGTCTTATGGCTGCCTGGTTCTCGCCTTTTTTCCGGAGAATCTCAGCTTTGCGTGCAGTTAAGTTAGCCGTAAAAAGAAGGTTGTCGGGAATAGCTTTGGCCATTTTTTCTGCTTGCCTTACAAGCTCCATTCCTTTCGATAAATTTCCTGAATAAATCAGATAGGTAATAACACGTTCACAAACAGTTGTAAAAGAGGTCTTGGTGGAATCAGTATAAATATAGTTCTTAATGTAAGATCTTGTTAGTCTTGTTAGTTTTTTATAATGATACCATGAGATATTGTTTTCTGGGTTTATGGGTAATACAGACTCAAGAAAACGGCCTAAAAACATGGATTTCCTGTCGTCCATTACCCAGTTGTCGTTTGCTGCTATTTTCCATGATGTTCCAACCTCAATGATCTTACCTTCCTTTTTTAAATATTCAAGAGCAGCTAAGATCTCCTTTTTTTGTATTTGGACATTAGAATCGTGTTTTTTTTCAACCAGGGCCCATTTAATGATGTTCAGCGATTTATCACTTAATACTATTTCACATGGAAGTGCAATGGTCTTTTCAAATGAGAAGAAGTGAAATACTGATGCTGCGTTTTGTTTAATTTTGGTTCCCATTTTAGTGTGTTTGAAGGTTTGTAAATCCTCTACAGCCTGGAGGTACATAATGTATTTGTCGGAGTGGGTCAATTATACCGTTTGTATAATGATAAGAACTTTATTTATTTTGAACGGGTATGGTCAAAATAAAATGCCAGATCGCAAGTGTTATCGAGACTCAAGAGAATATCGTTGCAGATATTATAGAATTAATTTATTCTACAGATTAAAGAATTTCTCGCCTTCTGTCTACCAGATCTCGTAGTTCGATCAGCATATACTTATTGGTCTTAATAGCCATTTTAAATACATACTGTTCGGTCTCGTCAAGATATCTCGATATTTTTTGTTTGGAGTGCGTATCGCGATGCAAATCAGTTAGGTTACTGATCCTGTCGGCACATTTTAGTATTAAGGCATTTTTTGAACCGTGATCTAGAACCCGCTGAAGATATTGCGGTTTCGATTCGTGCTTTAATCGCGTTACTTCAAGAATAAGTTGTGCAACTTGCTGGCTTTCTGAATCTATTTGTTGAATCTCCTCAACCTTAGTGTCCGGACGCTCTTCAAGTATATCATGTAATAGCGCCGCTTTAAGTAATACACTATCATTATAATATTTATAGTCCAATAAAATTCCCAGCGTGGCAAAGCTATGCCTGAATTGGTTTCCGCCCACCTTTCGTTCCACACCTATCAGGGTGGTAGCTTTCAGTATATAAGGTGCAAGTTCTAAATTTCTTAATGTCTCCAGATCGCTCATTTTTTTGTCTCCTCAACCTAAAATATCACCTTACCTATATCAGGTAACTGTCCGTAAATAAAAAAATAAGTCCCTATCCTGAAATAATCAATGATTACTCAGGATGATGTTCCATTCTTCAGAAAATTTGTGCGAAACCATAAAAATACAAAATTCGTGCGAGAATAACTGGATTTTTTTATTGTTTTTGATGGCTTTTAAATTTGTCAAATGGAAAATATATAATCCACACGGGATGGGTTTAAGCCTGCTTGGCAGTCGATCTTCATGACAATATTTTTAAATTTTCAGGATTAAGAATCGGAAAATATGAAATAGATTACAGTCGTAAAGTTGGGGTTCAATTTCAGCCATATCACATTTTATATAGCCAACTTGGCCTATAAATCAGTGTGCAAGTTTAAATATTATTAACACATGATATCTTTTATGATTATCCATCTCCGAATTTATTTCAGATAGGGATCCTCCTTCCACCCCACCTGCCCTGCAACATTAATGGAGTTTGTGCTACCTAACTATTTGCTCCCTGCCAGCGGCTGGGAGGCGGATTTGTCGGTTTCGCTTTGTGACATTATTTACAGATCAAACTTATAATTGGTTTCCGTTATCGTTAAAACATACTCGGAACTATAAAATTAAATCATGGTGGATAGTTTGGTTACTAACTTTAAAAGGTGGGTAAAAATAATAAACGGGAGGGTGAATATCATTTAATAGTAGAAAATAGCCAATAAAATCGTATAATATTACATGTAAGAAAGTCCCGTATTATAATTTATTGCAACATTAATAAGTGTTGGGATACAACAAAATTCAAACCCCACCAAAAATATTCAAGTATCTGTATGAGAGTAGAATATGCGTATTGTGCAATATTCCAGATTAAGTTTATGTTAGTGAATGTCTAGTTGTGTTTTACATTCATCTTGTTATTGTTTTTTGTTCTGTTTTTCTGGTTTTACGACTAAAATTCTACCACCGACTTTATAAAAAAAATTCCCCTGTATTACACTTGGTTTAGTATACTTTTGAATTGTTAAAAAGTGTCTATGAATCAAAACGAAGTAAAATGATATTTAAGAGTGGTTAATAAAGGATTTGGTGATCAGTAAAAATTTAGAAAGCAACAAGAGAACCTTAATAGTAATTTATGTAATATGAAAAGCAATTTAAACTTAGCACAAATACTAAAGCGGATGCACATTTTGTTAATAATGTTGGCATTTGCTACGATTAGTGTTTTTGCGCAAAAAACTTCTGTGAAGGGTATGGTTGTCGATGGTGATGGACTGGGAATACCCGGAGTTAATGTATTTGTTAAGGGTACAACCATTGGTACCATTACCGATTTTGACGGAAACTACACGCTGTCTATCGATAAGACAGAGGGTACTACCTTAGTTTATAGCTTTATTGGCTATAAGACGCAGGAAATTGTTGTGGGGCAACAATTAATAATCAACGTAAAAATGGTTAGCGACACCGAAATCCTGGAGGATGTTGTGGTAGTAGGTTATGGTACCCAAAAGAAAAAGACCGTTGTAGGTTCGGTTGTACAAACAACAGGTGAGGAACTATTAAAAGTAGGTAACGTAGCCTCGGTTAGTGAAGCCTTGGCAGGTATGTTACCTGGTGTTTCTACCATGCAGGCTTCTGGTCAGCCGGGAGCAACCGAATCTACCATTCTTATTCGTGGTCAATCGTCTTGGGTAAACAATAGCCCGTTATTTATGGTGGATGGTATTGAACGTGAATTTAACGACCTCGACCCTAACGAAATCGAGTCGGTTTCGGTATTAAAAGATGCCTCAGCAACAGCTGTTTATGGGGTAAAAGGTGCCAACGGAGTAATCCTTATTACTACTAAAAGAGGACAAAAAGGTAAACCCAAAATTACCTTTACTGCCAACGAAGGTAGAAAAGTACCGGTTGTAAATACCGACTATATGGCTCCTTTTGCTGATGCACTGGAGTATTATAATATGGCGGCCATGTCGGAAGGAAGTTATAACAAGTTGCAGCCACAGAGTGACATTGATGCTTGGAGAGATCCAAACAGGGATATGGACTTTTACTCTTACACCAACTGGATTAACGAATTGATAGGAACAGGTGTTGCACGTTCTTATAACTTAAATGTATCGGGAGGTAACGATTTTGTAAAGTATTTTACCTCGTTAGGGTATAACTACGATGGTGATATGTTTGATCTTGAAGAACAACCATATATCGATCCCCGAACTTACCAAAAGAGATACAACTGGCGTAGTAACCTCGACTTTCAGTTTACTAAAACAACTAAGTTAAGTGTAAATGTATCAGGAGACTTCAAAGACTGGCACGGTAACAGGATTTCTGCAGATACGCCATTAGGATTTGACCAAAATGGTAATTGGATGTCGTCACTGTATAGCCAGGTGCAGGTAGGTACTCCCCCGGTTTTAAGTACCGGAGAACTGGGCGTTGGTAACAAAGCACAGGACTGGCGTAGCCATAACTATTTAGGTATGATGGAAAGAGAGAGTGAAAACACATTACGCTCAACCCGTTCTAACGTGGATGTTCAGTTTACGCAGGAGTTTCTTCAAAACTTTACTTTTAAAGCAAAAGTAGCTTACGATTACAGGGAATCGTATAGTGGTTCCATCACATTAGATCCTTTG
This sequence comes from Saccharicrinis sp. 156, assembly GCF_050589685.1. Taxonomy (NCBI): domain Bacteria; kingdom Pseudomonadati; phylum Bacteroidota; class Bacteroidia; order Marinilabiliales; family Marinilabiliaceae; genus Saccharicrinis; species Saccharicrinis sp. 156. The sequence goes on along the minus strand of NZ_JBNGOS010000001.1, from coordinate 287,845 downwards.
TATTATAGGACAGATTACCGCTCTGGTGAAATATGGCAATTTAGTGACGATGTGGATGAAGTAGAAGGTTTACCTAATGTAAATAATGAATCACTAAGTTCTTATGGTAACTCTGTTTATTATGAGGCATCTTTAAATTATGTAAAAAATCTTGGAAGCCACGATGTAAGTGCATTGGCATTATTTAACAGGCGTAAAGCGCAAAACGGAATCAATTTCCCAAGATATGAAGAAAGCTGGGTAGGTAGATTAACCTATGGGTTTAAGGATAAATATTTATTAGAATTTAACGGAGCTTACAATGGTAGTGAGCAGTTTGATTCAGGTTACAAATTCGGTTTCTTCCCATCGCTTTCTACAGGTTGGGTAGTTTCTGAGGAAGCTTTCTTTAAAGATAATGTACCTTTTATCAATTTCTTAAAAGTAAGATATTCCTATGGTATTGTGGGTAACGATCAGTTAGGGGATGCTAACCGTTACCTTTACTTTTCAGCGTATGATTCTCACTCTGCAAATAATCCGGCTCAACACTGGAGTTATCAAGGCCACCCTGGTGGTTATGGTGGAACGGACAGTGAACAGTACCTGGGTACTTTATATTATGAAGATACTCCAGCCAACCTGGATGCTAAATGGGAAACAGCTACCAAGCAAAACCTAGGTATTGATATAACTGTATTAAATAACAAATTGAAAGCAAATCTTGATTTGTTCGATGAAAAAAGGGTTGACATTTTGATGCAACGTACATCCCTTCCAACGTGGTATGGTGGTAAAACACCATGGGCAAACATTGGAGAAACCAAAAACCACGGTTTTGATTTGGAATTAACATGGAATGACAGAATTGGAGATAACATGCGTTACCGTTTATCTGCAAACATTTCAATGAGCGAAAACCGTATTATTGAAAGAGATGATGCGGCGTTTGAACCTGAATACCAAAAGCAGGCCGGAAAACCAATTGGTTGGCAATCGGGCTTGCTAACAGATGGTACGTACAATAGTTGGGATGATGTATATATTGGAGCGCCTTCTGACTACACAAGCGGCTTGCGTCCAGGGGATTTCCAGTTTGTGGACTACAATGGCGATGGAACCGTATCTAACTTAGACAGGGTTCCTATCGGAGAACCTTCGTATGCTTCCAACTCATTTGCTTTTAATGCAGGGTTTACATATAAGCAATGGAGTATATCTGCAGTGTTTAATGGTGTGTTTAGTATATCTAAAAATTTAATAGATAATTATCTGTGGGAATACGAAACATCAGGTGGTGATTTAGCTTTCAGAATACTAAACACTGAGATGTTGGATTATTGGTCTTACGATAATTTAGATGCTTCCCGTCCTGCATTACGAACTACGGACAATAATCACAATTCGCAAGCGAGCACTTATTCTCGAAGAAGTAGTGATTTTATTCGTCTTAAAAACTTAGAGTTGAAATATACTTTCAACAAGAATACCTTGGCTAATGTAGGGTTAATAAAAAGTCTGGAGATATTTGCTAATGGAAACAATTTGATTACATGGCAAAAATTACCTGATGAGTTTGATCCTGAAGCAAGAAGTTTGGCGGTATATCCTATTGCAAAACGATATAATGTTGGTTTAAGGGCGTCATTTTAATAATCAAAAAAAGAGATAAAATGAAGATAAAATATTTTAAATATTATACAATCATCTGTCTTTCAATGTTGTTTTTTGCTTCGTGTGAGGATTACCTTGAAAAAAGTCCTGATATGGGACTGACGGCAGAAGAGGTATACTCAGACTATGTTACCTTTGAAGGCACGGTAGATAGAGCTGTTGGTTTATTACATAACTATGTATACGATCCTTATGATTATGGTAGTGAGGTGGGCGTTTTTTCTGATGAGTGTCAGATAGTGAAATCAAATAGTATTGAAACAACTGTAAATGCTGGTAACTGGACTGATTTTAGTGGTTCAGGTATGAAATGGGACATGGGAATTGGTGAATATTCCAGTACATCATCTTCTGATGAGTGGGCTTATCGTTGGCATTGGCGTGAGGTTCAGGCCGAAGCGGTTGTTGGTATTAGATCGGTAAACTTAGCTCTTGAGAATATGCATTTATTGCAGAGCTTCCCCGAAGGATCGAAATACACACCCGAGGAGTTAAGAGCGCAATTAAAAGGACAATGCTTTTTATTGAGAGGGTGGTTCTATTTTATGATTATCCGCGACTATGGAGGAATGCCTGATATGAGAGCGTCATATTCAACAGATGAAGATTTTGATGTTATACGTCCAGAGTATCTAGAGTCTCACGAGTGGTTGATTCAGGATTTAGATAGTGCTATCCATTATTTACCGGAAGATTGGTTGGATTCTCCAAGTGAGGTAGGTAGAGCCACAAAAACAACAGCCCGTGCTATCAAGTCAATGGCGTTGATGTATGCTGCCAGTCCTAACTACAATATTACCAGGGCCGAAAGTTTAGGTTTCTCTGGCGATCCAATGTCAAAATACAACAGTGATATAGCTACTCAAGGTTTGGCTGCTTGTGTTGATGCTATTACAAGCGCCGAAAGTCATCCTCGTTATAGAATGTATTCACAGTCGGAATACACTTTAAATTTCCGTCAGCAAAATGCGGATGGTAAAGGTTTAAGTGATGAGGCAATATTCCAGCCCGCTATCAGACGTGTTACTGGAGGTAATATAAATGGAGCCGGAATGTACTTGCCAAGCTGGGATGCTTCGCAGGACTGGGCCAACTTTAGTGTACCTACGCAGAATGCTGTAGATTGGTACGAAACTGCTGACGGTTGGGAATTGGGTGATAACTGGCATCTGGGTTCTGGTGATGCGGAAGATAATTCTACTGTTTGGTCTAAAGATGATCCTTATGCAAATAGAGACCCAAGGTTAAAAACCTTTGTATTTACCCATGGCGACAATATGTATATTGGAGATAAGGCCATTGATAATACGGCAAACAATAATCAACGCAAAGGTTTACCTCCAGTTTGTTTGGTAGACAACCCTAATGGAGCACACTATGTTTACGAAACCCAAAAAGGTTGGAATCATACCGGATTTTACCATGCAGGAAAATACCGTCACCCAGGAGCTAACAGAGCTAATAACACAAGTGGTTATGTGCGTATATTCCCATTTATCAGGATGGCTCAGTTATATCTTGATTTCGCAGAAATGGCAAATGAGTTATATGGTCCAACAGGTGCGGTTCCAGGTATAAGTGTAGCTTCAGGTGTAACCAGTGCACAGAGTGCTATTAACTACGTACGAGCAAGAGTTGGTATGCCTTCAGTACAAGGCAAGTACTTAGCCAGTACCGAGGTTTTTAGAGAGTATATTAGAAAAGAACGCGCCAGAGAGTTATTCTACGAACAACACCGTTGGTGGGATTTAAAACGTTGGAGAACTGCTCATACTGAATTATCTAAAGGTATTTGGGTAGCAGATATTGCTGAAACAGGTGGTAGCTATTCTTATAGTAAAAAGCTATCTGGATATGAAAGAGTATTTGAAAACAGAAATTATTGGTATCCATTTCATTCTAATGACATGAACCTTTTCAAAAACTTTGAACAAAATCCGGGATGGTAATGGTTTACGGATGTAATATCATAGAAACTAAGAGAGTAAACGCAAAAATCATTATTGATGAGGGTTTATTTACAGTTTCATTAATTACCCCTGAAAATAATTAAAACATATGAAAAAGTATTTATTAATAATATCAGTTTTATTGCTCTCCAATTTGTTGGCAGATGCACAAAACGACTCCACAACGGTTAAACCTAAGGAAACGGTGCAACTGCCGTATGCCGAAATCGAAAAGGAGAGAGTAGTTGGAGCAGTTGATGTAATACAAGGCGACGATATTAGACGTTCGGGCGAGTACCGTGCGAACAATGCCTTAGCCGGACTTGCTTCGGGAATGTACGTATTAAAAGGTGCCGGGCAACCTGGTGCCAATTGGGCTACATTGAGTATCCGTGGTCGCTCCAGAGGGGGAAGAAGTGATTCCCCAATGGTTGTTGTAGATGGTATCCCTAACAGGGATTTGGATAATATTCCAATGGAATCTATAGAAACAATTCAGATTTTAAAAGACATCACAGCTAAAATGTTATATGGTAGCAATGCTGCAAATGGTGTTATTTTGGTAACCACAAAAAGAGGTTATGTATCAGAGCGTAAATTATCTTTCTCGGCAGAAGGTGGTATTAAGTCACCAACGGCTCTTCCCGAATATTTGGATGCAGCTACTTATGCCGAAGTATTTGATAATGCCTTGGTAAACGACGGCGAAACACCATTACATACACCTGACGAGTATGACAATTATAGAAGTGGTGAATATCCTAGAACTTATCCGGATATAGACCATTACGATATGTTCCTGAAAGATTTTACCGATTACCAACGTGTAAACTCTGTATTAGAAGGAGGGGATGAAAAAACCAAGTACTTCCTGAACATGGAGTATGTGAGAGAATCGGGTTTGGAAAAAGTAGGTGAAAACAATACGTATAATATTATAAACCTAATGACCAAACTAGATTATGAAGTAAACGATGTTATCAGTGTTAGTTTGGATGTGGCAAGCCGCATTGGAATTAGAAACTATGCCCGATTAGGTGCAAATGATATGTTTACAGATTTATCTTCTCAACGACCTAATGATTACCCAATGTTTGTTACTGCAGATGGTTCCGAACATCCTGATTCTTTAGGATATCACTCAAGTTATAATAACATCTATGGAGATTTAACCAGATGGGGATATAGAGACAATCGCGAATTTCAGGGTCAAACTACCTTTGGTTTACAATTCGACCTTGATAAATATGTAGACGGTCTGTCTGGAGGTGTTTCTGTTGGTTTTGATGCTTATCGTTCTATTACAAAAGGTAAAAACCTACAATATTCAAGATATAACGTGGTAGATGAAAACACGCTTGAAGAAATTGGTGATAATGTACCTAGTGGTAACGAAGGAAGATATAGTGACGACTTCAATAGAAATATTGTAGGAACAGCTTATTTAAACTTCGACAAGGTTTCAGGTAAACATGCCATTACTTCAAACCTGGTTTATTCGGTGCGCACCTTGGCACAAAAGGTAACATCTTCGTATCAGGGGGGAGTTCGTCAGGATGACAAGAATATTAACCTGGGTTTAAGAGCTAACTACGCATTTGATAATAAATATGTTGTTGAAGCTACCTCTTCGTTAATGGGCTCAGATAAGTTTGCTCCAGGAGAAAGATATGGTTTGTTTGGTAGTGCAGGGGCAGGATGGATTGTTTCAAACGAGGATTTTGCGGCTAACCTTTCTTTTATCAACTATTTAAAAGTAAAAGGTAGTTACGGTGTTATGGGCTATGACCGATATCAGTGGGACAGCGATAATAACAGCAGTAACAGTTTTGAATATTACCGATATATTGACGAGTACCAAACAGCTGGTAGTGTGAGATATGGAGAAAACTTCTCGGCATCAGCTACCAAATATGGTGTAAGGTTAACATCGGTAGGAAACCCTGATTATACCTTTGAAAAAGCCAGGGAATTAAACATTGGTGTTGAAGCTACTCTTTTTGATCATGTTTCATTGGAGTTCAATTATTTTGATGAATTCCGTTATGATATGCCAACTTACCTGAGCAGCGTGGTTCCGGGTTATTATGTAAGCATATCCCCTAAAGGTAACTATGAAGAACTGTCCAACAAAGGAGTTGACTTTCAACTTGAGTACAAAAATACCATTGGAGATTTACATTACAGCATTGGCGGTAACTTCATGTACTCAGAATCTAAATGGGAACAATTGGATGAAATTAGCCAATACGACCATTTGTTAAGTACAGGTACCGAAACAGATGCTATCTGGGGATGGGTATACGAAGGTGCTTATACGGCCGATAATCTTTTTGGCAATACCGTTACTTCAACCTATACCGGAGACCGTGGACTTATTGAAGGCGATCTTATTTATAAAGATGTCGTGGCTGATGGTTCTATCGACGGAAACGATAAAGATATTATTGGCAACAGTTTCCCTCGTATTAATTATGCACTTAACCTGGATTTAGAGTATAAAGGTTTTGAATTATATGCTTTAGGACAAGGTGTTGCAGGCTTGGATAAAATGTTAACCAATTCTTATTATATGCCTTATGGTAGCCGTAAGTATTCTGACAGGGTACTTCAAGAAGGTTATCCAACACTTACTTCAAAAAACAGTGGTCATAGTTTTATGAACTCAGCCTACTGGATGGAAGATGGTTCTTACTTTAAATTAAGAGTGTTAGAATTAAGTTATATGTTACCAGAAGGTTTGGCAAATAAAATATCAGCCGATAAGGTTCGCTTTTATGTGAAAGGAACAGACTTGTTCGCCCTTTCAAATATTGAGGATCTTGATCCTGAAGATACAAATGCCGGTGTAACCAGATACCCAATGTTTACAACATACTCATTAGGGTTAAAAGTGACATTTTAATTAAAAATTTATTCTTATGAAATATTATTCATTATTAATAATTGTAACATTGTTGCTGTCATCTTGTAGCGAAGAGTTTTTAGATCCAAAGCTTTCTACAAAAATGACCTACGAGCAGATGTTAACACAACCCGATAGGATTGAAGGACTGGTAACTTATGCATATACCAGTAGTTTTCCGCAAACACTCGATAATATGGGTGGAGGTTTTTTAGACTGTGGAACTGACAATGCCGTGATCAACCAGGAAACTTCGAGTATTTATAAAATCTCGGCAACACCTGGATATCTTACACCTAATACTACTTTTTTAGGTACCTGGAATAGTTATTTCGAAAACTTAAGGACTATTGATGAGTTCTTTGAGATTGTTACCGAAAACGATATTGTATTTAAAAAGTCGAATGAAAACGACAATACAGTATTTACCAACAACCTGTATGGTGAAGCCTATTTTGTAAAAGCATGGAATATGGCTGAATTGTTACGTAGGTTTGGTGGGGTAGATGTAAATGGCGAGTTAAAAGGAGTGCCAATTCCCGAAGGGGAAGTTAATGTTGATAATGTTGAGGAACTTCCAAGAGAGTCATACGACAAGTGTTTGGAGTATACATTAGAAGCAATAGATAATGCGCTACAATATTTACCTGAAAGGTGGATTGCAGGTGGTGAATATAAATATACCAACACTTCTGAAAATTTTGGCAGGCCAACACAAGCAGCAGCTTTGGCTTTAAAATCGAGAGTGTTGTTATATGCAGCAAGTCCTGCTTTTACAGTAGGTTTGTCCGACGATGTAAAAAGACAACGCTGGTTAGATGCAGCTAAAGCTGCCAAAGATGCCATTGATTTTGTAGGCGAACTAGATGATATTTACAACAGTGACCTGGGAGAGTATTATAACAATGCGTTAAATCCTGAGTTAATTCTTACACGCATGGAGGGAACCGCAACCAATAGAACAAGGGAGCAAACCCACTTTATCCCTTCTTTGTTTGGAAATGGAAGATGCAACCCTACCCAAAATTTGGTTGATGCTTTCCCAATGAGCGATGGATATCCGGCTGGCATGTCGCCAACCTATGCATACGATGATAACTTTTCCATGTATCAAAACAGAGACCCACGTTTTTATGCTACGGTATTGTACAACGGAGCAACGGTTACTTATGGAACTTCAAAAAACAGTACTGTAGAAACTGCTGTTGGAGGGAAAGATACCCCTGATGGCCCATTAGGTCTTGTGACAAACACTACCAGAACGGGGTATTACTTACGTAAGTGGATGAGTACTCAGGTGGATTTAACAAGCGGTCAGCAAGAGAACGATTACCACTATGCTGTATATTTCCGTAAAGCTGAAATGTACCTGAACTTTGCAGAAGCCATGAACGAAGTGGTCGCTTTGGGTGGACAAACTGATGTAGAAGGTGCTACTGCTGTAAGCGAAATCGCAAAGGTAAGGGACAGAGCACTTAATTTAACTGATGATTCTTATTTAAATAGCATTGCCGGAGACCCTGCAGCTTTAAGAACGTTAATAAGAAACGAACGTAGGATTGAACTTTGTTTTGAGGGACACCGTTTTTATGATGTACGTAGATGGAAAGAAACATTGAACCCAACCATTTATAAGATAGAAATTAACGGAAGTGTTTATTCCAGAAATGCAATGTATAATTTGGCGTATGACCCAAATAAGTTCTACTTACCGATCCATCAAAATGAGATGAATAGAACAACATTGATTACTCAAAATGAAGGGTGGGAATAATCTTAAATTTTTAAAGATGAACAAAATGAAAAAATTATTTATAGCAGTAGTTGGTCTTATGTTCATGTTAACATCTTGTTACGATGATTACAAGTTTGACTATGAATATACTTCAACATATTTTTCATACCAGTATCCTTTGCGTACCCTTGTTGTTGAGGATGAAGAGGATTTAACCTTTGATATTGGCGTAGTGCTGGGTGGAAAACGGAGTAATGGTACAGAAGAAGAGGTTACTTATTCGATAGATGCTTCCCTTTTGGATGAATACCCTGATTTAAAGTTATTGCCTGCCGACCGTTATAGTATATCTGGGGTAGAAGGCAAAATTTCAATCCATTCAGGAGAGCAAGTTGGTAGAGAAACCGTGACCCTTGATAAAGAATGGTTTTTAAGCCAGGAGGATGCAGTTAACAAGGTATATGCTCTACCATTAAGGATAGTTGATCAATCTACAGATTCGGTAACTTATGACAAAGATTACTCTATTATTGTAGTGCGTTACTATAACGAGTTTCATGGTTTGTATTGGTTAAATGGTGCTGACGAAACTTACGACTTTTTAGGTGAAAATGTAGAGAGTCAGTTTATTTATACCAATGACGATGCAGTAATCCAAGGGTATAAGCAGCTAATGCTAACTACCAATGGTGAAAATACCATTAAAGCAGAGTATACAGGTATGAACCAGATAGCTCCATATGCTATGAACTTAACCATTCGTAAGGATGATGGTTTAGTAACTATTACACCTGATGAAGAATCTCCGATTACCGAATTAATTGGTAGTGGTTACTACGATGTACTCGACAGAAAGATGTATTTAGACTATGATTATTATGATTTGGATGAAAATGATAATGTAATCAAACATAGCGTAAAAGATACATTGATATACATTGATACTCCGTTGGATCTTGAAATGTGGCAGTAATTGCATTTTACTTAAAAAATAGAAAAATGAAAAAGTTAAATTATATACTTTATATGTTCTTCGCCATGTCGCTGTTATGGGTTTCTTGCGATGACGATGATCCCGTAAAGGAAGAAGAAGAGGAAAAAGTAGTAGACTATGGTGACGTAGATGCTCTATTTGAAGCCAGGCTAATAACCGGAGAATTGATTACTGAAGTTGATATGGGTGAAACATTGAACCTGTCAGATATCAGTGCCGGTCGCCCGGATAAAAGGGTTTGGACGGTTACCAGTGCCGATGGTAGCGTAAACCTAACCATGGATGATGCCAAAGTGCAGACTTTTTATTTCCCTGTGGGAAATATGACTTATGATGTTAAGTTAGCTGTCGAAAGAACTTCCGATGGCCAAACGGATGAGTTGATTGTTGAAGATTATATCCTGGTTAACCACGTTGATGTTACGGCTGATTTTACAGCAAGTGCTGGAAATGATGATGAAGGAGCTGGCGATTTTGCGGTTGGTAGAGGAATTTCCGTAATATTCCTAAACAAATCTAAAGGAGTTGCTGATCAGTACGCCTGGGAGTTTGAAAATGGAACTCCTATAACATCTGATGAAAATCATCAAGAAGTAATGTTTAATAAAGACGGTTTGTTTGAAGTTAAACTGACTGCTACCAGATCATCAGATGGAAGTACAAGTGAGGTTATTAAGATGGTTAGGGTTATTCAGAAATACATGGAGGTTGAAGAAGCTTGGGTAGATAACAGAACCGTTACGGTTACTTACGACCAACCTGTTATGGAAGATCCTTCGGTAGCTAAAGACGATATTTCGGTTGAAATTCTTACAGCAGCTGGAACTTCTATAAATGCAGGAATTGAATCTATTGCTTCTGACGGAAATGTTTTAACAATCACTTTAGATAAGGATACCTATCATGATGATGCGGTTAGACTACATTACAATTACGAAACAGGTCATTTAGTTTCAACTGACCCCGCTTATATTGCTCGTAGTTTAAATGGTTATGGTATGCTAGTTAAAGGTAATGTATTGAATTCGGGTACTTATGATTCAAGCTTCGAAACACTTACTGATTCTAATTTAAAAAATACCGGATGGGTAGCTGCTCATGGTGGTTTCAATCGTACAATTAACGATGAGGTTGCATTGGCAGGTTCTAAATCAATGTATGTTGAAATTGGTGTTAATGCAGGAAATACAGGAATGGATTTCTACCAAAACAAAGTATTCACAGGTATTGACGAAACTCAAAACTATTACTTTGGTTACTGGGCTTATGTAACTGAAATAGAAAACACAATGACTAGTACACTATGGTGGTTGAACAATAACGATTGGAGCGGCAGTAGAAAAATTGGTTCTATTACAGACGATATTGCTGTAGGAGAGTGGAGATTTATTATTGGCGATGCACCAATTTCTGCCAGACCAGCTAATGCGTCCGGAGAACAAAGGCTTCTTGTGCGTTTACAAGGACCAGGAGGAGTTTGTAAGTTTTATATGGATAATATGGTTTTATTCCCAGAATCTTCATTTAGAAAACGTCCATAATTATTATTTCAAATACTTACTGAGTAAATAAATTAGAGGGAATCTTTTTAAGATTCCCTCTTTTTTAAAAAATACAACATTTTCCCTACTCAACTCGTAAAAATACCCCCTCTTATTTATCTGCGATTTTGTGTTTCTTGCAAACATCTTAAAGATAAATCTACAAAATAATGAAAGGATTAGGAATATTAGCATGCCTGCTTTGCGGGTTTGTTTTACAGCGCGTGCATAGTCAGGTTAAAGTAGAAGTAAACCTGGATGTAAAGCACAAATTAGGTGATGTCGAGACTTTTGAACGCCGGAAGTTTGTGAACTTCCATGGTACCATAGAGCAGAACAACTGGAATACCGACAATAAGATTGATGACTTAATTGGCGATTTGCTAGGTGATAGGGATGTATATGTTGGACGAAATACCGGAACCATAAAATGGGCGCTCAATAATAATGTAACGGAAGACCCAGCACGCCCCGGTTTTGCCGATCCGGCCAGTATTGCCACCCATGGTCTTAATAACCGCAATAGTTATGCTGCCAAAACCTGGGCACATACCTACGAGTACCTGGATTATCAGATTCTCTGTAATCAGATATTTCCTTTTTATCCGGACGGCAAAACAACAAACAAAGGCTGGGCTTTTTCGCAAACAGATACAGAGGCAGAACCTTTTGGAACAGCTTCGGGAGAGTTTCTGGGCCGTTATATCCAGGAGTATTATGGTACAGGAGGAACAACAGGACAAAAAAAACCTTCTTTTGTGGAAATAACCAACGAACCACTTTGGGATTTGGTAACGGTGGCCGATGAACCCCATGACTTAACCAAAATTTTTAATTTTCACTCCACCGTAGCTAAAGAGGTACACAAATATAATCCTGATATGCAGGTAGGAGGTTATTGTGCAGCCTTCCCCGATTTTGATATGGATAATTTTCAGCGTTGGCGCGATCGTGATCAGCATTTTATAGATGTTGCCGGAGCTGATATGGATTTTTATACTATACACCTTTACGATTTTCCTTGTATTGGAGGTAAAGCCAAGTACCGAAAAGGTAGCAACATAGAAGCTACCATGGATATGATGGAGCAATATAGTTATATGACTCTAGGGCATGTGAAACCATTGATGATATCGGAATATAATGCACAAACGCATGATTACAATAAACAAGCCTGGTCGGCATATCGCGATTGGTTAAAAATGAAATCAACCATTTCAATGATGATGCAGTTTATGGAACGCGCCAATAACATCAACTATGCCATGCCTTTCTTTATGCTAAAATCGGAATGGGCCTATAATGCGAGTGTTGGTCCTACATCGGTACATGGTGCCCGTATGTTGCGCAGAGAAAATGAGCCAACAAGTTATACAGGCGATTTTGTGTATACCGAAGCCATTAAAATTTTCGACTTGTTGAAAGATGTAAATGGTACGCGCGTTGATTCCAAATCGAACAATATGGATGTTCTTTGCGATGCATACGTAGAAGGAAACAAGGCTTATGTTCTTGTGAATAACTTAGATTTTATAGGGCATACATTAAACTTGGAGATTAGTGGTATTGATGCCACTCCAACCAACATAGAAACAAGACATTTACATTTACAAGGTGGTGTTGGAGGTATTCCAAAACTGGATATTGAACAAGTAAATGATTTATCAAATGGTGTAACCTTAACCGCTGAAGGAACATACCTTTTTATATATACCTATGATGAGGATATTACCATTGACAAACTATCGGAAGAAAAGAAATACTACGCAGACACCTACCTCCAGGAGATTTATTCCAATAATCCTATCACCTTTAATATTAATGGGGTTGATAAAGGAACCTATGGTGAAGCCATGTTAAGGGTTGGTGTGGGTAGAGATCATGGGAAAACATTAAAGCCTACCATTACTATCAATGGTAAAACAATTTCGGTACCCACCAATTTTAGAGGAGGACCGCAAACCGACAGAGATAACTTTTTTGGCGTATTGGAAATACCCGTTGCTCTTGCCGATTTAGATACCGATAATGAGGTTGTAGTTACTTTCCCCGATTATGGAGGTTATATAAGCACGGTAACTATGCAGGTGTATAATTTTAGTCACGATTTCAGACCGGAAGATGTTTCAATCGGAAAAAAAAATGAATACAAGAGCTTAAGTATTTTTCCCAACCCGGTTAAAGATGAATTTACAGTATCAGTAGAAAATAGTGCCAATAAGTACGATTTGAGGATGTATAATATGGCAGGTAATAGAGTTTTTGAATTCATAGATTTAAGGGGGGAACAGACTTTTAATGTAGGAGGACTACAAAAAGGAGTTTACATGGTAACATTAACAGGAAATGAAATAAAAAGAGTTGGAAGGTTAGTGGTCATTTAGTAATCTCAATTAAGTAATTGATTTCTTTCCATACCCAGAATCATTAACTAAAAAGGTACCTGATTTTCAGGTACCTTTTTAGTTAATGATTCGAATTAGTCCTGATAACATTTCAATTCAATTCACAAAAAGACCCATATTACAATGATTTTACCCCCTATGCATCGTTTATATACAACTTCACCGCTTCATATATCATAAATACTCCCTTATCTGATTTTTTAATTGTTTGGATATTTGTTTGTAGGTATTGAAAATAAAATCAAGCAGGTTATGAATCGATCTAAAAAATTAAAAGCTCCGCTTTTTTTGATATTGTTATTATGGATGTCAGGGACGGTATATGCGCAAACTACCCATCATGTTTATTCAACAGAAATTCCATGGTTGAATGAGGAAGTAGAAAAAGAAAATGACAAAGTGTACAGTATAAGTGAAGCAATCGACAATGCTTCGGAAGGAGATGAGATTGTTGTTCACGAAGGTATTTATCGCGAGAAAATCAGCGTAAATAAAAATAATTTGATCATCAAGAATTTTGAAGATGATTACGTGCTGGTTACGGGAACTGAAATTGTAACCGGATGGGCAGAAGCAACTGGTATGGCAAGTGGCATAATGGAAGCTGATATATCTGGCTTTGATATGGAAACGGATTACACTCAACTATTTGCCAACGGTAACTCACAAATGATGGCACGCCACCCCAACAACAAAATCGGTAAAATGATGGAGGTAATGGATGACAACGGTGGTTATGCTCCTTTAACCAATGTATATAAAAATGAAGGAGCCAATGCAAGCGGTTCTGCGACGCTGGAAGGGACGCCGTTGCCTAATGTGAGTTTAACAGGAGGTGTTTTTAGGGGAATGACCGGTAAAATGAGGAATTACGTATATGGAACAATTACAGGTTCATATGGCAACACGGTAACCTTCAATGCCATCAATAATGGAGTATGGAAAAACCAAGCTGCCATAGCAAATACCTACCATAAATATAGTTGGGGTTATGTATTGCATAAAAATCTGATTGATACCTATGGCGAATGGTATGCCGAAGGAGATAAACTCTATTATAAGCCGTGGCCCAATGAGCCCATAGAAGATACCCGCATAGAAATCCAGGTGAGAGAAAGGGTGTTGGTGTTGAACAATACTTCAGGTGTAACCATACAAGGCATTCAGTTTATGGCCGGTAATGCGGATATGCAAAGTACAACAGGTGCTACAATGGAACAATGTAGCATGCGCTATTTATACCCATTTTGGACTCCCAAAGGATATGGACAGGGTGATTCTGACCCCAAAGGCGTTTATCTGAATAATAGTTCCAGCAATACTTTTAGAGATATGTATGTAGGACAATCGTGGGGTAATATGTTTGCCTTAAGAGACGGGCAAGACAATAGCTTTGAAAATTGCATGATCGAAGATTTCGGTTGGGTAGGTATTTTTACCTCGGGTATACACATTAACAAAAGCGATAATACCAATATCAACAACTGTACATTTGGTGATGCCGGTAGGTTTCAGATACGTATTGATGGAGGAGATGCCAAAGTTAACATCATGGATTGCGATTTTTATGGTTCCATGAAAATGGGTGAAGATGCAGGGCCTATTGAGGCCACCAGTACAGGAAAAATTGGTGCCATTGATTTGAGAGGGAGTGTGATAGCTTACAACAAAGTACATGATGTGGTAGGTGTGCCTGTTTCCGACGGAGGTTATAGCAGGGTGAAGGCAACTGCTTTTTACATGGAAGATGTTCAGAATTATACAGCACACCATAACCTGGTTTATAACATTAAACACGATGTGTACGATGGCCCTCACGAGGTTGAGCGTGTGGGTGAGTTTCTTTATTTAGGACCGCGCTACAATGCCATGCACCTACCTGTAAATTATTATAACAATACCATTTGGAATGTAGATGAGAACATAGGAATCTGGAATATCCGTATCGATAACTGGGAGGAATTGGGAATAACGCCGCCCGATACTACCGGATTGATTGAAGATGGTCATTTTGCCAACAATATTTTTATGAATGGCCCTGGATTTGGATTGAATTATAGCAGTCAGGTGTTAACTAGCACAGGAGGAAAAGTGTCTTGGGCAGAAAGTCCGGCGGGATCTAGTATTTCCACAGATGATTTTAACGCATATGTTGCACATTGCGCCAATTGGGGATATCATTTTAACCCGGAAAACAACCAGTTCTACGATTTTGGCACAGCCAATGCAAACTTTGTAGATGCCCCTAATGGAGATTTTTCTTTAAAAGCGGGGTCCTCCGCCATTGGAGCGGGAACATCCCTTGAAGGAATAACCAGTTCCGAGACGCCCGATTGTGGAGCATTGGAAGGTAGTGACAGGGTTTTAAACGCGGGAGCCACTTTAGCCATGAGTGAGTTTAAAGAAGTAAAAGCTTTGGATACCGCAATAGGTGATAAACCAAGCTATGATAATGTATCGTTATTCCCTAATCCGGTTATGGATATCTTAACCCTAAGAACAGAGAAATTGGTTTCAGGCGATGTACAGGTTTCTGTGTACGCAATATCCGGTAAAAAGGTCATGGTAAAGAATGAATATGAAAACGGAAATGAAATAAAGTTGGATGTGAGTACATTGCCCAAAGGCATGTATTTTATATCTACGGATAAATTCTATCATAAAAGGTTGGTCTTTACTAAGCAGTAAATTAAGAATTTTAAAATATTATAGTCTAAATTTCCTAAAAGGGCTGTGCTTAATTATATCGTAAGTGCAGCCCTTTCTAATTTTTATCCAACAGTATAAACTCCATTTCATACGATTTGCGCTGCCACCCGGTAACTTTAAACAAAGCAATAAAATCTTCATCTTTTTCAATATTATGGCGTTTGTAGAAAGCTGTCACCGAATCGTTATTTGTAAAATACTGCAATGCGCTAATAGCCCCACAATCCTGATCCGATAGGAAAAAGCGCATCTCGTTGCCTGCAGGCATTCCAATTTTTGCAACTATTGTATAATCTATATTTTTACCATTCTTTCTTATCACATCCCAATATTTCACTTTCTTGTATGTTTCAGGATCTGTACGTATAATCTGTTGGCTGCCATACGAATAATTTGGAAACTTCTCCTCTAAAATGTTTTTTAAAGTTCCCATAGCTTTCGATTGACCAAAATAAACCAGGTTATCATTCTCCAATTGAGAAACGCTCCATTCAGATATCTGGACAATATCATATGGGTAATCATATTCTAACCAGAATTCTGCCATATTCCTACTGCAATGCGGTGCCATCCAATTAAAATAATGATGATGACTGGCAATCATATCCTCCTTGTGCTCGGGATTTTCTTTTAAATATTCTTCTAACTCTTTTTTCGAGTTTATTTCATAATCACGTAAAATCCCTTTCCTACCGGTTTTTATTTGGGTTTCTATGGTAAAGTAATCACCAAAAATAACCGTCGTAGGAAAATCGTTCTTCATCAATGTCTTCCAAAAATTATTTACTGGCGTTTTGTAGAAATATAAAAACATGAATACAGCAAGGATACCTATGTTTAGGGAGGAAACTATATAAACCCATCGGTGGTTTATAGCTTTTTTAGGTTCTCTTACTTTTTTATATTCTTTAAATTGAACATTATATTGTCCTTTTGCTATAGTAAATACTATTTCTTCGGCACTGGCTTTACTACTATAATATTCATTCAGTTTTTTGCGCAGATGATAGATGTAAACACGAACATTATTGTCCGATTTTACAGGGTCATAATTAGTACCAAAAAACTCCTTACCAATTGTTGCTTCTTTAACATCTTCATTTTTCAAGGTCGAATCCACCAAAAATTGCAAGAGACGACAATTGGTTTTCGAACGTGAAAATGTTTTATCCGAAAGAATGGTTTCAAGTTGAGCTAATATCTGATTATTTTCAAATTTCATTGCGCATATTATAAACACAAATATAATGAAGTAATAGAAAATTATATAATCCTCATTAAGCAATAACTTCTTGTTAGGTGTTTTTAATGTATTGTGTAATAGTGTGTAATGGGTAGTTTTTAACAGTTAAAAAACGTGAATCGTTCCATTAACATCGCTAATATTTATACCAACTTATAATTTTGATGTTATACTATTCGAATAAACCCAAAGGTTTATGGTTAGAGAAAGGTTGAAACAAAATTTTAAAAGAAATATAAATAAGATGAGAAAGCAGCTTCAAGTATTATTTGGACTAATAACAATACTGATTTTCAATGGATGTACAATGCAACCAACTGATAGTTTTATATTGTTTAAAAATGGAAAAGCACCAATTATATATGTATCAGAAAGTGAAGCTCCACAAATTATGCGTGCTGTTGGTGACCTGCAAAATGATATTGAGATGGTTACTGGTGTAAAACCAGCAGTAGTTCATACCATAGAAGATGTGGGAGATAACACTATTATTATTGGCTCTATAAATAGTCCTGAAATTCAAAAACTTTATAAATCAGGAAAGATACAGGAAGCAGATGGTCTTGATAAAATGAGAGAATCCTTCCTCTTAAAGTCTGTGGAGCAACCAATGGACAAAATAGAAAAAGCTTTGGTAGTAGCAGGTAGCGATGCCAACGGAACTGTTTATGGTATTTACGAAATATCGGAACGTATTGGTGTTTCTCCCCTATATTGGTGGTGCGACGTAGTGCCTCAAAAGAAAAGTAAAGTAGTATTAGAAGATTGCCTTGTATTGCCTAAAGAGCCATCGGTACGTTTTCGAGGAATCTTTATTAACGATGAAGAAGCTTTGATCCAATGGAGTGAAAAAACATTGCCCAATGAATATAATTCTCACATAAGTCCCGAAGCATACGAGCATATCTTTGAACTTTTACTGCGCTTAAAGGCCAACTCAATCTGGCCCGGAATGATGCAGGCCGGTAGTTATTTCTTCGAGGCAAAAGACGGAAACGGAGTGTCAATCAATCCTCGTAATGCAAAAGAATACGGCATTTATGTAGGTTCGTCGCATTGCGAAAATATGGCGCGAAACAACTATGCCGAGTGGCACGATTGGGCAGAGGCTCACAAAGACATGTACGATGCCAAAGGGGTTCCGGTTTGGGATTATACTGTAAACCCAAAAACTATTGAAGCCTATTGGCAAGAGCGTTTAGATGAATCGAAAGGTTATAATATGATTTACACACTGGGGATTCGCGGGGTACACGATTCCCCGTTTGAATATGCAAATCTCGAAAACCCAACGTTGGAAAACAAAGTAAAGCTTCTGCAAAAGGTGATAGACCGTCAGCGCGAAATGATTAAAGAAACTTTTGGTTCGGAGGATGCAGTTACACAAATATTTGTTCCGTACGAAGAAACCGGTGAATTGTATAACGGCGAAAGTAAAGATGGCAAAGAACATTGTGAAGGTTTAAAATTACCCGAAGATGTTATCATGGTTTGGACAGAGGATAACTTTGGATATGCCCGTCAGTTGCCAAGACCTCACGAAAAAAAACGTGCAGGCGGTAATGGACTATATTACCATTTAGCATACCAGGGCGGTGCCACATACGACTGGTTGTACACTACACCGTTACCTTTAATTCAAGAAGAATTACATAAGGCCTATGATGAAAGTGTACGCGACTTTTGGATTGTAAATGTGGGCGATATAAAACCAGCTGAAATGGGGCTTCAGTTTTATATGTCGTTGGCATACGATATAGATTCGTACCCTAAAAATACCACAAAAGACTTTATGCAAAAAAGCGCCAAGCAACAATTTGGGGTTGAAGAAGGCAAAGCGTCAGAAATTGCAAACCTACTTACCGACTTTCATAACCTTTGCCGCCCTAAAAAGCCGGAACATTTATTTCCATTCTGGGATTGGAAATACGAAAACAATGGTAGGTACAGATTTTACAGTCTTTTCGATTTTGGAGACGAAATACAGGAAAGAATACAAATTGCTAATGAATTGGAGCAAAAAGCAAAAGCCATTTACGATAACCTCGAAGAATCTGCCAAATTACCTTTCTGGCACCTGGCCTATTATCCAATTCGCTCAACAAGGTTAATGCTTGAAAAAACACAGTATTACAGAAAAAACGTTGCTTATGCCAAGCAAGGCCGTTTTGCCAGTGTAAATGCATATAAAGCTTTGTCGGAACAAGCGGAAGCTACTATTCAGGCTGACTTGGAGACCTACAGAAAGATAAAAGATGGTAAGTGGAATGGCATCATGGACCCTTATGCGCTATACAATTTCAAGGAACGTATTTTTGATGTGGCCAATATTCCTAACAACTTGGTTTATGATGAAGTGTATAACGAAGAAGCGATAAAAGGAATAGGTTCTGTTTGCGAAGGTCAGGCCATTGGTAACGAAAAGGTGGAATTGCGTTTTTCTTCTTTCGAAGATAATACAAGGTTTATTGATGTGTTTAACAAAGAAATGGGAGCCAATGATTGGACGATTGAGAGTGATGCCGATTGGGTAAAATTCTCTAAAACATCAGGAAATGTAAAAATAGAAGAGCGGTTGTGTGTAAACATTGATTGGAACAAGGCCAAAGTTGGTGATAACAAAGCAACTATAACTATTAAGGACACGCATGGTTTTTCGAAATCATATCCTGTAAAAGCAACCAAATTTGATTTAGAACTAAAAGAGAAATCGTACATTGAAGGAAATGGTTTTGTAGCCATTGAAGCAGAGAACTATACCTCAAAACAAAACGGTAAAGAAGCAAAATTGGAAAAGTACGATAATTTTGGATACTACGGTTCTTCAATGTTCATTAAAGGTGGTTCAAAAATAGAGAATGATATAAAAACCAATGCAGCGAGGTTAGAGTATTCGGTATACTTTGCTAGCACAGGTACTTTTTACGGACAGCTATACCGCATCCCAACCCTTAACGAAGGAAAAGGCAAAACTTGCGAAATAGCTGTTGGATTAAACAATGATGAGCCTCAAGTTTTATCTGGAATTAGGCATAAAGGACAAAGGATATCAGCTACTTTACCAAGTGGAGCTATAGAAAGATGGAGCTGGGAAAACAATATCCTGACAGCCATGGAGAAATTACCTTTTGAAATCACAATTGACAAACAAGGGTATCATACCATAAAAGTGTATCAAGTGAATACTGGAATAGGAATTGACCGCCTGGTATTATGTGTCGATGAGCAAGCTAAATCAACTCAAAAGCGTTCGTTGTTGGGAGCACCTGAAAGCTATAATAATATTGCTGAGTACACTCCAAGTAAAAAAGCAGCAGTTCCTGTAATTACGCAGGATATTTCAAAGGTCAATAGCTTGCCAAAGCCAGAGCCTTTAACAGAAATAAAACTAAACTTCGCCTTGTACTCAATGATTGATGCTTGTGGTTTTACACCTGTAAATCAACGTCATGTTTATGATGAAAATAAAAACCAATTTGGCTGGCGGGCATCTGATGTTAACAATATATGGTTCCATCACAACGAAGCTTCGGAGCGAGTTATCTTTTGGCAACGCGACGGACTTACCGGTAAAAAAGAAGCTAAATTTTATGTAAGACTTAAAAAGGGTACCTACAACATAAAATACTATATGGGCGATGCTCGCATCAAGGCAGAGATGATTTACTTTAAAGGAGCAACCTTTGATATGTCGTTTGCCATGAACGGGAAAACCTATATGAAAAACGAAAAAGTATATTCTGGAAAGCAAAAAATAGAAACTGTAGAAGTTGAAATTGGCGATGATGAGTTGTTAGAGTTAACGCTTGATGGTGAGTGGATTATAAATGCGTTGGAGATTGAGAAAAAGTAAAGAGGGTGTCCAAAAATGATATTTCTAAAAATTGAAACTTACAATTTATAAGTAAACTTCTCATTTTACCCCTACAACCTCCTCTAAAGTGGGAGGATTAAAGTCTCCTTCAGGGGATTTAAGGGTACAAAAGAGGAACAAACTTTCAAATTGTAAGGTTTCTATAACTCCTTTTTTGTTTTTGGACACCCTCTCAATTTACCCCCTGTAGTATTTGTAATCTACCACTTCTGAATTCAAGAAAGCTCCCTTATGAAATTTGTGTTTTATTCCAATATTTGTCCTGTTGAAAGATTTATAACAGGTGAGAATATGAATACTATTACGAGAGGCTTTATTAAACATATAACAGGTGTTGTGTTAATGTTAACAGTTGGTGTTAACCTAACTGCTCAGGAATTAACCTTGACTAAAGTAAATGAAGTTGAAAACCCACAGCATGGCGATAATGTGGGTAGCATTGCCAGAACGGATACTGTTTTTATTGAGGGAAGTTATACGGGCACTGATATTCAATCTATTAGTGTTAAGTTATTGACTTATCAAAAAAATCCATATACCAAACTGGTATCCTATGAGTATACTATAAGCGAAGAGCTAAATGGTACATTGGATACCTGCCTGATAGTTCCCGAAGATTATCTGCTGGGCGATAATCCCGACAATTCTCAGTTTGTTCAGATAAGAGCAGCTTATACCGAAAATGCTGTTTTTGCCAATCTTTTTTTAACGGTAACAGATGTGCCTCCTCCACATAAAACACGCATCGATTTTGACGAAGATTATGGTGTTGCCACAGGTTCCACTTTGGTAAGTAATATCAATACCGCCATGTCATCCATGGAAGCAGGGGATACCATTCTGTTTAAAAGTGCCGAATATGATTTTGAGGGTAGTTCATTAACGGTTTCTAAGCCCATTAAGATTATGGGTAAGATGCCAACAGAAGAAACGTCGGACGTGCAAGGGGCTTATGATGTGAAAACAGTATTTAAGAATTTGAAAGGATATAAATTAACGTCAAATGATATCTACACGGAAAATTTAGAATTGATTGCTGATGCATCTACAGCTTATGTGTTTACGAATGTTGCTCACGATACAGATGGAACGCAGTATTATACCGGGCTTGTATTTAAAAATGTGATTTTTAGAGATGGAAAAGTACAGTGTTTTGGGAGAAATGGTGCTGGTATTGAATTTACCCATGTATCCTTTATTAATTTCTCTAGCGGGGGATATTACTTAAACAGAAGCGAAAGTGTTGATTCTGCACCTCAATTCAATATGTCAAAGTGCTTCTTTCAACCAAATTTTGATGCGGATGGTATATTTAATGTTCGGGGTATATCTTTGGACGCAGGCAATACGGAATATCCTGTGGTGTGGAATCAAAACAACTCAAGCATAGATAATTGTTTGTTAGACGGGACTGGACTGGGTATTTCTTCTAAAACTTCACATGTAAATGTTACCAACTGTCATTTTAAAGGATATAGCATTTACGTGGATATGATCCATATAGAAGAGTTTGGGCATCACTTTTTGATAGATGGGAATACCTTTGAGCATATTAAACCGGCGAGGGGAATTAATATTGACAGGGAAATTCAGCAATGCCATGATATTACCATCACTAATAATAAATGGATAGGTGAATATGGATGGATCATCTCGGCACATTCGCCTTATAATCTAACAATGGAAAACAATGATTTTACCGAGGCGTGGGCAAAAAGCACCAGTGATAAAACCATTGATTTAACCTACGACCATGGTGAGGAAATACAATTTACAGAATATGATTTGCCGGCTACTAATATTATATTTAAAAACAATACGGGATTAAATAATGGGAAACATGGCTTTTTCGCCTATAAAGCGATGGCCAATGATGAAACAATTGATATTGATTATCCTGCTGATAAAATTCAGGTAACAACGATAAATGAAGCACCCAAATCTATTTTAAATCTTTCTACTTATTATAGAATAAAAAATAAACTGACAGGACAATACTTGCATACTGTTGAAGGGGAAAGCAAATTAGAATTTTCTGCCGAAGAAAAAACAGACAGCTCTGATGTGTGGGAGTTCACCTTTGGTTATCCCTATTTCTACCATATAAAAAACAGGGGAACCAAAAATTACATGAATGTGTATAGAGGTTATACCATGGGCGATTATAATAATAGTACCCAGGAACAAATATTTGTAGAACAAAGTGGATTTTTCAACCAGAAAGAAGAGCAACCTCGTTGGTATTTAAGAAAACATGAAGAGAATAGTTCTGTATTTTATGAAATCCTGCCGGGGGGAAACGAACGGAAATCACGCAATGTTCAAGTAGGTAAATATATGGAGTTGGAATATGCAAAGGTGGAGAATGCGGACCAACTTCCACCAGAAGACGATAGCTCCTGGGAATTGATACCATTAAAGGCTGATGTTTCGGTTAAAGATAATTACCTGAATGAAAAAGTTAAGGTTTATCCTAATCCAGCCACTACGCAGTTAAATATTGTATTTAGTAAGATAATTAACGATGAGCAACTGATATCTATAATAAATTCGACAGGATCAGTAGTTTTGAGTAAAGAAATTGAACAAGGTACACAATCATTTACTATAGATGTAAATTCTTTTGTACGGGGAATGTATATGCTTAGGATTAATTCTGGAGAATCACAATACAGTTCTAAAGTAATTGTCAAATAGAAAAGTTACTTTATTAATTCTCAGGATGGATAATTTAATCAATCATGATATTTAAATCTAAATCAAAGTTTGGGAGCTGTAATTCATGGCGTCTGTCGAGGAGTAGAAAGCCTTTTAGGGTGTGAATTCCCAATTGTTATAAAATCCACAGAAGGGGCTTGTCTTTGTAAGATACTTACTTCTGTAGAAATATAAACAATTGGGAAAAGAGCGTAGGCATTTTCCTGGACTAGAGTTTTTTGCTCCCGTTTTTGGGCAATGCCAGTTATGGCGGTAAGTGAGATCAGAATCAAGCTTGCTTGAGTGATGCTGAATGAAGCAATAAACACAAAGAAAAAATGAAGCTGGGTTTGGGACTACGTCCCAATATCAAAAAATCCACAAAGTGAATTTCAAAAGTTAAGGACATTACCGTTGACAGAAATGTAACTTAGGCAATTAAGAGCTGTAATTTAAAACTATATAGGGGATGAGCTATCGTTTTTTCAGTAATTAATGGGTATTAATTAAACTTAAAAAAATGTACTTTAAAATTAATCTGTTCGTTACAACAGTAGCTTTGAGCATTCTGTGGTCATGTGCTGGTACACAGCAAAAAAGTATTGAAGATTACAAAGAACTTATCGATTTTAACCAGCTTAGCAAAGATGCTTTTAAAAGCAATAATGCTATTGTAGATATTATAAATAAAGAAGGAAGTAGCCAAATAAGTGTAAAAAGCGATAAGCAATATCAAGCAGGAGTTACTGTTTATTCAACTCCCGATAATCCATGGGATTTAAAAACGGCACACCAAATTAAATCTGAAGTTACGAATAAGGGAGAATATCAAACGCAAGTGGCCATGTATGTTGGGCTCGACCCGGACCCTTTAATGCGTTGGTATAGCTCTAATTTTGTGGATTTACGGCCTGGTGAAACGAAAACTATTACGGTGGACTTAACCTGGTTAAAGTGGGTGCATTCGCCTCAGCTTGATTTAATTAATATGCGAGGTGTTCCCGGGCGGGAAAAAACTGCCCGTGATGCAATTAAGCAGGTAAAGTTCAG
The DNA here is from genome assembly GCF_050589685.1 of Saccharicrinis sp. 156. NCBI lineage: Bacteria > Pseudomonadati > Bacteroidota > Bacteroidia > Marinilabiliales > Marinilabiliaceae > Saccharicrinis > Saccharicrinis sp. 156. The sequence continues at coordinate 263,090 of NZ_JBNGOS010000001.1, read as the reverse complement.
TATTCGTTATCCTACCCAAAAGAACCATTACACCATAAATAGTTTATATGCTACTGGCACTACTGAGGTTAGAGATACAACAGGTTTTTTCCCTTTTGTTGATCAATACGGGCAGTATAAACATGATGATTGGAAAGACAAGGTGCACAGCGAGAATGAGTTAATGCAAATTGCAGAACGCGAGATTATAGATTTGAAAAGTCATCCGGGAAATCCGGAAACCAATAAATACGGTGGCTGGGAAAAAGGTGAAAAACATGAAGTTACCGGGTATTTTTACCCTAAAAAGATTGGTGGCAAATGGTGGTTGATCGATCCTGACGGAAACCTGTTTTGGTCGGCAGGTGTTAACTGCGTTCAATATTCCAGTGTTTATACCCCAATAAGTAAGCGCGAACATTATTTTGAAGGTATTCCTGAATTCAACGTAGAATTATTTCATCAGGGTAAAAACAGGGAAACCAATGAGCCATCGCTGGCATTTAATCATTATGCCTACAATTTACAGCGGATTTATGGCGATAATTACCTTGATAAATATCGTGAACTCACGCATAAAAGGTTTAAAAGTTGGGGGCTGAATACCATCGGTTTTATGTCGGACCATGGATTGGCCGAGCAGCAAAAAACGCCTTATGTGGGTTCTATATGGATTAGAGGTAATCGTAAAATTGAAGGCTCTCATGGATATGCGGGCAAGTTTCATGATGTTTTTGATAAAGATTTTCCTGCCATAGTGCGAGCGTCGATAGACAGGCAAAAGTTTGGAGCAGACGACCCCTGGTGTATTGGTTACTTTGTTGATAACGAAATGTCATGGGGTGCTGCAGGTTCTTTGTCAGTAGCTACGTTAGTTAGTCCTGCCGACCAGCCGGCAAAACAAGAGTTTGTTAAGGATCTGAAAGCCAAATACAATATGATTGAAAAATTAAATAAGGTTTGGGGAACTAGCCATCAATCGTGGGATGCATTGGTGCATAGTGCGGAAGCGCCTGATGAAGAATTGGCCAAGGAAGATCTCGATCAGTTTTATGATAAGATTTCCCGTAAATATTTTAAAACCGTTCACGACGAACTGGAAAGAGTAGCACCTCACCAAAACTACTTTGGATGTAGGTTGGCATGGGCGCAAAATGATATTACGCTGCGTGCAGCAGCTGACTATTGCGACATCATTAGTTTTAATAAGTATGAGTATTCTGTTGAGAATGTAGGTTTACCGGACGGAGTTGATAAACCTATTATTATTGGAGAATTTCATTTTGGTTCTCTGGATAGGGGTATGTTTCATATTGGTGTAAAAGGGGCCACTAATCAGGAAGACAGAGGGCAAAAGTACCAGGAATACATACAGAGTGCTTTACGGAATAAATACATAATTGGAGCACATTGGTTTCAATATATCGATGAGCCAATTACAGGCCGTTTTGATGGAGAAAACTATAATGTCGGGTTGGTGAATGTGTGTAATGTGGCATATCCTGAACTAACCGGAAAGATTAGAGAAACATGTTATCCTATGTACACCTATCGAAATGACAATTAGAAGGTAGTTCTTGCATGTTTTAAATTGTTTCCATTTCATCGGGATATTTGTTTTTTATGCGTTTAGATACATGGTTAAAATGCAATGAGCTATTAAATCCGCATTCATTTGAATATCAAGGATGTTTTGTTAGTACTGGATAATAATTTGCAAGCTAGTCCAGTTCGCATTAAATTGATGTAATCAATCCGGGTCATACCTGTAGCATGTTAAGCAAAAACGGTTATCACTACCATAGTGCATACAAGTTATACTGGATAAATACCTGTTGTAATTCTCTGAGAGCTATTGGCGCTAAAATTATTCACATTTACCGAAATTCGTTTCCAATCCTGATATTGTCAGTTAATTCGCTTTTCAGGAAAGCTATTCTGAAGCATTAAAATTACTTTTATGAATATGGTTTCGGTTGGCGAGATTGGATATATACCAAATGTCCCATAGGGTTGAATTTGCGATATGAAAAAGGGAGCCAAACATTACTCATTCGCTTTGGCAGTTGGAGGCGGGCATGCCTGTCCATATGAGATCGGGGGATTGCCGGCCTGGTGATTATGAAATCGGCTTTAAGGGGGTGCGAAATGAATCAAATGGATTAATACGATTCAGATTATTAGGAGTATAGAGGTTTTAATTGTATTTATTTTCGCATGATATGTAGAAAAATAAGAAGATCATCATCGTTGTAAACGATCGCGCAAGTGCATCCGAAACTTTCGATATTGATATCTGTATTAGTCTGGATAGTTTAACCCGGATTATGTATTGGATGTTCGTCATGAGCATTGCAAGTACAATAAAACAAGGCATTACTGAAACGAGGCATAACATCGTTCTGGTGAGTTGAAGGGATGCAACAAAGTGTCTTGTTTTAAAGTAATTTCAATGTGTAATAGAATTTCTAATGCATATTGCGGGTTAAATTGTATAAGTTTTTAATATCACCGGTGATAATTAAAAATTTAGAGCTAATTGTTGATTAAACTTGTTCAGGCATAACTTCAAATTGTTTTTTAAAACAATTCTTAAAATAAACTACATCTTTAAAGCCTACGGTTTCAGCAATATTTACTATGTCATCGTTACCATGTTGCATTAAACGTAAGGCTTCTTTAAGCCGTATTGTTCTGATGTGTTCGATCGGTGTTTGACCAATAAGCCCTTTGGTTTTTCGGTACAGCGTTGTTCTGCTCATACCTATCTGTCGGCCTAGTTCTTCTACAGAAAAATTTTCAGAGGTTAGGTTATCGAGTACAATTTTTTCTATATCTGCCAAGAATTTACGGTCTAACCGGGTAATCTTTTTTTGCGATAATTTCGCAACCGGGTCTTTTTGCAATTGCTGTCTAACCCTGTTTCTGTTGTCTAATAAGGTCTGTATACGAGCCAGAAAAATATCTGTGTCAAAAGGTTTTTCAATATAATCATCAGCCCCGCTTCCCAATCCCGACAAGGTGTTCTGTTTTCCGGATTTGGCAGTTAATAACAATACTGGTACATGACATACGGTAAGGTTATTTTTTATCTGATTACAGAATGTTATCCCATCCATTTTGGGCATCATAACATCGGAGATGATTAGGTCAGGAATAGTTTGTAAACCCACTTTTAATCCTTCTTGTCCGTTGTTTGTCACGGTCACCCGGTATCGGTCAGACAGGATCATTTTAAGATAGGAGCACATATCATTGTTGTCCTCAACAACCAAAACAGACGGTTTGGATTCTTCGTTCTGAATTTCTTTTATAATTGCGCGATTGCTGTCGTTAATCAATAATTTTTTCTCCCCCAGCGCATGTCGTTTTTCGCAAGTTATTTCATCGGAATACACATCTTCGGAAAGAGGAATCTGAATACTAAACCGGCTACCTATTCCAACTTCGCTTTTAACACTGATGGCACCATGATGTAAGAGCACAAATTCTTTCACTAAAGACAGGCCAATTCCGGTTCCGGTTTCAGTGTCTGATTTATCCGCTTGATAAAAGCGCTCAAATAAACGTGCATGGTGCGATCGGTCAATTCCTTTCCCCGTATCTTCTACGTCCAGGTATAGCAGTTCATCTCCATTACGACCGTTCCTCACCCTGATGGTAATTGCACCACCTGATGGAGTATATTTAAAAGCGTTTGACAAGAGGTTAAAGACTACCTTTTCAATTTTTTCTTCGTCTATCCAGGCCATTAGGTGCTCGTTGTCGGCATCCATTGAAAAATGAATGTGCATTTGACTGGCCAGCTCCTGAAAAGAATACATCACATCGTTCAAAAAAGCGATAATGTCAATTCTACGAACCTGAAGTTTTAATACACCACGCTCTTGTTTACTGTAATCCATCAATTGAGTAATTAATCGGGACAGTTGCAATGCATTTCGTTTCATTAAGCTAAAAGCCGGTTTCAGTTCATCCGCTAATTCCTTATTTTGTAAAATACGTTCCAGGGGACCTAATATCAGTGTTAAAGGAGTTTTAAGGTCATGAGAAATATTCATAAAGAACTGCTGCTTTAATTTGATTAGTTCTTGTTCTTTCTCTCGCTGGATATTGGCCATTTTTAAATCGTCCCTATATTTAGCCTTGTTACGGAAGTAGTGGCGTACAATTAAAATAATACCAACTAAAAGAATGGTATAAATAATAAAACTCCACCATCGAAACCAAATTGGATAATCGATTGTCAGGTTTATCTGGCACTCGTTAACAGAATCACCTGGAACTCCGGTGAAGGCTTTCACTTTAAAGGTGTAATTTCCTCCACCCAGATTGGTGTAGGTCGCAAAACGGTGCATAGCATCTGTCTCCTGCCAATTCTTGTTAAAGCCTTCAAGTTTATATTGATACTTTATTTTTTCTGCATTTGAATAATCAAGAGCAGAAAACTCAAATGAAAAACTATTTTCATTATGCTTTAATCGAATTGATTTCTGGACTGAAATATCTTTGTTTAAAAAAACCCTTCCGTTAATGGACTGGCCTACATTTACTGGCTGGTTAAAAATCTTAAAATTGGTAAGGTGCAGGTCATTCACCTGGTTTTGCTTTAAAACACCTTTAGGGGTAAAATAATTTAACCCTTTGGTTCCGCCTAAAATAATATGACCATCGCGATCGGTATAAACAGCTCCAGTGTTAAACTCATTACTCAATAAGCCATCCGGTTCATAAAAGTTATAAAAAGATTTAGCCTCCAGGTTAAACATTGATAGTCCATTTACGGTAGTTATCCACAGATTACCTTGCTGATCCCCTGTAATGGCTTTAATTACATTGTTTGCCAATCCGTCTTTCTCGGTATAAACTGTTATCTTATTGCTTTGTGTATCCAAACTGTTTAATCCGGCATCTGTGCCTATCCATAACAGTCCGTTGATATCGACATATAACGAATTTATCCAGTTTCCCGACAAGGTGCCCGGACTGTCCAGGTTGGAATAAAATGTTTTAAACCGGACTTTATTATTTTGGATCATCATCTTGTTCAGACCAAATGAGGTTCCTATCCATATATTTCCATCTTTATCATCGGTAATCGCCCGTATATCATTATTACTTAGTGATGATATGTTTTCCGGATTATGTTTGTAATGTTCAAAATAATATTCCCCCCGTTTGGCTATTACCAATTTATCAAGTCCACCTCCTGCGGTTCCAATCCATACATTTCCGAATTTATCGTTGTGCAAGGTTCGTATGTCGTTATAACTGACCGAATGCTGAGAGTCGGATTCGGTATTGAAATTTGTGATCCGAGGTTTTCCCTCTTCTCCTGGGGTAAACTCAATCAGTTTCAGCCCTCCTCCAAGAGTGCCGGCCCAAAGCCTTCCCCAATTGTCGTAACACAGTGCATGTACTATATTGTTGTTTAAAGCAATTTTTTCAAACTTGAGATCCTCAAACCCCAATGCACTGTCTCTTTTATTCTTCTTCAAACTTGTATGATAAAGTCCCGCACCATTTGTGCCAACAGCAAAGTTTTCACCATCGCCCGCAATCGCATAAATATCCTGATTATTGATATCTTTCGTATTTTCATCCCGAACCCGGAACCCTGAAAAATCAGCTTTGACCGAATGAAAAGAAAAAATACCTTCACCGGAAGACCCTAACCAAATTCGGTGCATTCGGTCTTCGTAAATAGCTTTTATGTTGTTGCTTTTTAGTCCTTGCGGGGAGATGCGATCCATTTTTATATGTTGGAAGTTTTGACTTTTGAAATTAAAGCCGTTGAGTCCTCCATCTTCGGTTCCTAACCATATTTGGGAGTTGCTGGCAGCAAGAATGCTGATTACACGGTTGTCACTTATTCCATCTTTGCTTGCTTCATCATGCCTGAAATATTTAAACCGACCGTTTTTTTTATCCATATAGGCAGCTCCTCCTCCCCAGGTTCCCACCCATATGTTTCCCAAATTGTCTTCCTGGATAGATCGCACACAGCTTAATGCCTGATAGTTTCCATCTCTGGGTTCAAACTGGAAATAGTCAAACGTTGATGTTTCCCGATTTAAACGGTTCAGACCCCCGCCTTCGGTTCCTACCCAAAGAATCCCTTCGTGGTCTTCAAAAATCCAATGTACATTGTCGTTACTCAGGCTGCCCTTAACATTTATATCAGCATTGAAACAAGTGAAATGCCTTGTTTCCTTGTCCAGTTTATTTAATCCTCCTCCCATGGTGGCAACCCATACAGTTCCACGGCTGTCGCAAAACACCATTTCAATATTATTATAGCTGAGACCCGAAGCATCATGAGCATAGAAGTTGGTAAACGTATTGGAGGTTATATCCAGATGGGAGAGTCCTCTGGCTGTTCCAATCCACATTCCTCCTTCCTGATCAATACATATTGATTTAACCAGATTATGGCATAAGCTATTAGTATCGTTGGGTAACGACTTGAAAACTTTGAAATTGTACCCGTCAAACCGGTTCAGGCCATCCATGGTACCAAACCACATATAATAAAGCGAATCTTGTACAATACTGTTAACCGTATTGTGAGAAAGCCCTTCTCGTATGGTATAATGGTTAAAAACGGGCTGAATAGATTTTGGGTAGATGTTCAAAGAAATGCACATCAATACAATCGTGATGGCTATTAATCGATTCTTGATCGATGTAATATATAATGCTTGCCCCAAAAATCCAATTTCTACGTTACGCTTTTTCTGAAAATAGGCCTTTGCAAAAGTAAACGCCTTCATTTTCAAAAAGGGCAAGCCTTGAACTTGAACATTTCCTTTCAAGCAAATGAAAAAAGAAATAATTTTCTTGCAAAGACTATATAGGATGGAAATAATAGAGTTTAACATGTCCCAATCATTTTTATCCTGCCGACTAATTTGAACTGGTCATTTTTTTTGTTTTGCCATGTTTGAGTCAGGTTGAAAAGGTGGATATCTGCACACAAGGAATTGTTATTGTCTTAATGATCTGTTTTGCACCAAGAGGTAATAGCTCCCTTTCTTTGGCAAACTTATAAAAATAAGTTAAGTTCAGGTTAATAACACGGTATAAAAATATATTTAGTGGTATGCTTTTTAAAAGCTTGCAACATTTATCTTCAGTTCTGCAACATTTGTCGGACTTGGCATATGATTGAAACATGCTTCACCAAATTTGAATCATTTATCTTTTGTTTTGGCAATGAATCATTCGTACTTTGTTACAATTAAACAATAATATATAAGGATAAAGCAGATGACAGGATTTGTTAAATGTTGTAGGTTATTCTCGATTGTACTATTACTTTGGTTAATAGCATGTTCTCCAAATAAAAGGAAAGGTGAACCATTGCAACCATGGAGTGAGCGATTAATTGAACTAAGAAATTTGCATCAATCAAAGATAAAAGAAATTGATCTGGGTAAGATAAGGCAAGAGATACGCAATGATTATCCATGGCACGAGCACGCCATCATAGATAGAATAAACAAAAAAGCTTTAAATGAATGGTTCGCGGGCAAAGGAGATAGTTTGATGTTAGACCATGTATTGCAATCGATGCTAAATAAAAAGGAAGCCTGGGCCAGTTTTTTTGAGGATGAGTTTTTAGGTATAGAACAAAAAGATGAAAGATCTAAACTTGTCCTAATAGAGAAGATCGCCCGTTTTCAGGAAGCTTTAAAAATATTTAATGCTATTTGTTTCGAGGGACTGGAAAAGGCTATTTTGGATATTGAATCTAGATTTCCGAACAAGTATGATGGCAAAAAATATAAGACCAGAATAGAAGGTTTAAAGGATGAGCAAAAACAAATAATAGAAAAGTTTCCTTCTTCGGGCTACAAGGTTATAGACACAATTATAGGCTTTAATAACAAATTTGTGACCTTACAAAAAGAAGCATTGCTTTCTAATCCTCTGATAAATGAAGCTTCTTTGGTTTTTGTGACACGTGAGCAATATGCAGCCGATCATCATAATTCCGCAACCCTGTTTCATACCGATGAGATAAACACAGAGAAATATGCTCCGGGAGGATCAATGAAGGTGATTGACCTTAAAAGGGGAGGAAAGATAACGACACTTATAAAAAGTACAGAAGGGGTAGTACGAGATCCGGAGATAAGTTATGATGGGAAAAAGATAATATTCGCTATGCGAAATAGCATTGACGAAGATTATCATATTTATGAAATGGATATTGACGGGAATAATATGAAACAACTTACGGCTGCCAAGGGTGTAGCTGATATCGATCCGCAATATCTTCCCAATGGGGATATCGTTTTCACGTCCACCCGTGAACCCAAATATTGCATGTGCAATGTTCATATTATGGGCAACATTTTTAAAATGGAGGCCGACGGAGCAAATATAACTCAGCTTGGAAAAAGCACGCTGTTTGAAGGGCATAGCACAGTCATGCCTGACGGGCGCATCTTATACGATCGCTGGGAGTATGTTGATCGTAACTTCGGCGATGCTCAGGGATTATGGACGATGAATCCGGATGGGACTAACCAGGCCATCTATTTCGGTAACAATACCAATTCACCGGGAGGATTTATCGATGCGCGCCCAATTCCGGGAACGGATAAAGTGATTTCGGTGATGGGGTCTTGTCACGATCGGCCTTGGGGCGCATTGGGCATAATTAACAGAAAGAGAGGGGTTGACGGTCAGTCAGCGGTCGAAAAAACGTGGCCTGCTGCGGCAATTGACCTTGTGGGTAAAGGGGGATGGGACACTTTTAAACAAGTACGTCCTTATTATGAAGACCCCTTCCCATTGAATGATACCTATTTTCTGTGTTCGCGTTCTTTGGATGCTTCGCTACAAATGGGGATCTTCCTAATCGATACTTTTGGGAACGAGGTTTTGATACACACAGAAAAGCCGGGATGCTACGATCCGATTATAATAGGTCCGCATAAAAAGGAACGTGAAGTTAAAGAAAAGCGCAACTATAAATCACAATCAGGGAGATTTTATGTGCAGGATGTTTATCAGGGCACGCATATGAAAGGTGTCAAGCGCGGAACAGTTAAATATTTGAGGGTTGTTGAATCCGTTGAAAAACGAAGCTGGACGGTACCTGCATGGAATGGTCAAGGGGTACATCGTCCGGCCATGAACTGGCATAGTTTCGAATGTAAAAAAATATTGGGAACTGTTCCCGTACACGAAGATGGATCCGCTTATGTTGAAGTGCCATCCGATAAATATGTGTTTTTTCAATTACTCGATGAAAATAAAATGATGGTTCAATCCATGCGAAGTGGAACTATGGTGCATTCTGGCGAAGTAGCGGGCTGTATCGGTTGCCATGATGACAGACGTATGGCACCGCCTTCTTCTTTTGCTCAAGTGCCGGAAGCGTTAACATTGCCTCCTGCAAAGTTGGATGGGTGGTTAGGAGATCCACGTAATTTTGGTTTTATGAAAGAGGTACAACCAGTATTTGATAGGCACTGTGTAAAATGTCATGATTTTGGAAAAAAAGCAGGTAAGAAATTGTTGTTGAGCGCTGATCGAAATCCATATTTTAATGCGGCATATATTGACATGCATATGAAAAAAGTGATTGCTCCTGTCGGCGCTGGTCCGTCAGAAATACAACAAGCGTATTCATGGGGCTCTCATCCAAGTAAGATGATAAAAATGATTAAAAATGGACATGCGGGCGTGAAATTATCGCGTGAGGAGATGGAGCGTCTTACTACCTGGATTGATCTTAATGCAGTGTACTACCCTGATTTTATTTCGGCTTATCCAGATAATCCAGTGGGGAGATCGCCAATTTCACAAAATGATTTGAATCGTCTGGGGCAACTTACCCAAGTTGATTTTAATACTCTTCGGGGACATCGGCGGGGGTTGGGACCTCAAATAAGTTTTGAACGACCTGAGAAGAGCCCTTGTTTAGCGAATATAAAAAATAAGAATTCCAAAGAATATAAAGAGGCACTGGCTATCCTTGCAAAGGGTAAGGAAGAGTTAGAAAATATACCAAGGTTAGACATGGATGGTTTTATTCCTTCTAGTACCGACCAGATAAGGTTGGATAAATATATTTATAGACAAAAAGAAGAGAAGAAAAGTAGAGAAGCAATTAGGGAAGGAAAAAAACATTACGATGAAGGGGTAAATGTAGTGAATAGATAATCAGCTAAAAACAGCATGTAAAAAAATCCGATGCCTTTGGTTTAATAAATATTGGGAATACAAATTGTTAAACTAGAAACGAGCCATGAGAAACCTCTTTCACAAGAAGGACATTCTAGGTGAGTTCCATCGAATGCATTTGAAAATCTAATTATAATGAGATGAAAATATTACATAAAACAATATATCCAATACTTTTAATCATACTGCAGTATGCATGCACATATGATGCTTCAGAGGTAATGTCGCCTAATTCGATGGTGATCACTAAATCAGGGGGAAAGCTTTTTGTCGCAGATGAAACGGCTAACAATATCACTATTATTGACAGAGAAAAACCTGGTACAATTGAGCAGATAAACCTGGAAGCTTCGCCCAGTGGATTAGTGTTATCTGCTGATGAGCGTAAGCTGTATGTCACATTAAGTGGTGCCGACGGTAAACTTATCGAATTAAACCTTAATAGCCACGAGATTATCCGTTCGTTAAATGTTGGACACACTCCAATGGCTCCTGTGTTATCTCAAGATGGGCAAACATTGTTTTTGTGTAATCGTTTCGAAAACAATATTTGTTCCATTGCACTGAATTCGTTTACGGTAACACACAAAACATCCGTAGTTAGAGAACCGGTAGCTATAGCTTTACCTGCACGTGGTAATAATCTTTATGTGGCTAATCACCTTCCTAGTGGAAGTGCAACCAGTGCTTATCATTCCTCAAAAGTATCAGTTGTAGAAACGCAAAGTATGAAAGTAATCAAGGAGATTTCATTGCCTAACGGATCAAATGCACTGAATAAGATTAGTTTTTCACCAGATAACAAGTACCTATATGTTACACATATCCTTGCTCGTTACAATGTACCAACCAATCAGGTAGAGCGTGGGTGGATAAACACGAATGCACTGAGTATTATCGAACTCAAAAATGACAATTATCTATGCACGGTTTTACTCGATGATTTAGATCTTGGGGCGGCCAACCCTTTTGATGTAAAATGCAGCCAGGATGGATCCAAACTATTTGTGTCACATTCAGGAACCAGCGAGTTAAGCGTTATCGATAGAGAAGCATTACACAAGCGTATTTCTCAAGTTAATACAGGATCTACGCCAACGTTATATGCCAGCGCTTTAGTGGATATTCAAAATGATTTGAGTCTTCTGCAAGATATCAGAACCAGAATTACACTTGAAGGGAAAGGGGCTAAGGGGATAGCATTGCATGATAACAGGGTATATGTATCGATGTATTATTCGGGTACGGTTGTGGAAATTAATTTGGCAGATATGTCATCTCCGGCGATAATTGGTTTAGGAAAACAACCACTTCCAACACAAGAAAGGTTAGGTGAAATATATTTCAATGATGCAACCCTGTGCAAACAACATTGGCAGAGTTGTGCCAGTTGCCATCCCGGCAATGCCAGGGTAGACGGACTAAACTGGGATAACCTTAACGATGGACTGGGGAATCCCAAGAATACTAAAAGCATGCTTTTGGCTCATTCTACTGCTCCTTCAATGATTACCGGAATTAGAGCAAATGCGGAGATGGCAGTTCGTGCCGGCATCGCACACATATTTTTTACAAACCAGCCCGAAGAGATAGCGGTCGCTATGGATACTTATCTTTCGGCACTAACTCCTGTTCCAAGTCCTTATTTGGTAGATGGTAAACTCAGTGAATCGGCAAAACGAGGTCAGCTTGTGTACGAGAAAGCCAACTGCAATTCTTGTCATTCCGGTCCACATTTAACAAATCTCCAGAAATATGACGTGGGAATAGGAACCGGTCTCGAAGAGGGGAGGAAATTCGATACGCCTTCACTTGTTGAGATTTGGAGAACGGCTCCTTACTTATATAATGGCAAGGCGAAGGATTTAAGAGAGGTATTTACAAAGTACAACAAAAACCAAAAACACGGAAATACATCTGATTTAACTTCCCGTGAGCTGGATGATTTGATAGCGTTTTGCCTAAGTCATTAAATCGGGGAAGGGTATAATAGAAGGTAACTGAAAACCCAGGTGTGAAATGGTTTTATTGGAGAAGGTGCACTTCTTTTTAAAATTAACTCAATTTAAAAACTAAGAAATGAAAAGACTTAAACAGTTGAAAATCATATTAATTCTTTGTGCTATAGCTATGTTTTCGAATGCTGCTGCAGCCAACTGGCTCAAAAGTGAGAAGATAAAAAATATAAAAGGCTATGTAATTACGGCTTCGGAATTAGATAAGGTGTTGGTGTTAAATGATAAGAATGAGATAGTAAGAAAAATAGAGGCCAATAATACCTATGATGCATGGAAGTTAAAAAATGGTAATATACTTTATGCTTGTCATCGGGGCGTAAGGCTTATCACTCCTGCAGATGAAATCATATGGAATTATAAAAGCAAAAGCGAAATTTTTGCATGCCAACCTTTAGGTAAAAATAAAATGCTAGTGGGTGAATGTTCCAAAGGGCGATTGATAGAAATAAGTTCTACCGGTGAGATACTTAAAGAAATTCCATTAACCTATAAAAAAGGGGGACATGGATGTTTTAGGGGAGCCCGCAAAATTAAAAACGGACATTATTTGGTGAGTCACCATGCTGACAAAACGGTAAGGGAATATAATAAGAATGGTGATGTAGTGAAAGAAATAGTACGCCCCTTTAATGTTTATGCTGCCCAAAGGTTAAGCAACGGTAGTACGATGATTTCTGATGTATATTGTCTCTCTATTTACGATAAAAAAGGAAAGATGGTATGGGAATTTGATGCCAGAGAATATCCGGAACTTGGGGTAAATCACTTAACGGGTTTCCAGGTTTTACCCAACGATGAAATAATTATTTGTAATTGGCTTGGACACTCTCCGTACAAAAAAGGAATTCCTGTATTTAAGATAAATATGAATAAGGAAATTCTTTGGAAGTATACCAATGCACAGCAAACCTATAGTTGTACCAATATTCAGGTGCTATATGAATGAAAGGTTTTGGAATACAGCGTGCTTAAATCCACTAGTTCAGGAATTGGCATAATAAACATAACAAACTGAGCATGATAAAATAAGAATTATAAAATATTAAAATCCTATAGAATGAATAATTTTGAATATTATAATCCTGTACGGGTTATTTTTGGAGCTGGAGAGATTAATAAGATTGGTGCTGAAGCAAAAAAAATCGGAAATAAAGTATGCCTGGTTTCCTATAAAAAGTTAGGCCTGTTATCATCTATTCTTAAAAAAATAGAAGAAATGCTCATTGGAGAAGGATTAGAAATTGTATCGTTTTTCGAAATAGAAGAGAACCCAGAAGTTTCAATTATTGAACAAGGAGCAGACCTATGTAAGACAGGAAATATCGATCTGATTATAGGAGTAGGAGGCGGGAGTGCTATGGACGCTGCTAAAGCCATTGCTGCAGGCGCATATTACGAAGGTGATTTGTGGAATTTGGTTTATAGTCGTCATGATGATGTTAAAGCTGTACCTCCGGAAAGTGCGCTTCCTACAATTATGGTTCCAACGCTTCCTGCAACAGGCAGTGAAATGAACCAGTGTGCAGTAGTTAGCAATAAGGCACTAAAGGAAAAATCGTATATATGGAGTCCATGTATTTACCCTCAAGTATCCATTATTGATCCGGAACTAACATTAAGTTTACCTGCCTATCAAACGGCTTGTGCTGCTGCCGACACTATCTCGCATGTACTCGAAATTTACCTGAACGGAGAAGAAGACAGTGATGTACAACATTATTTTCAAGAGGGTGTGATGCGTACGGTGATAGATAATGTTGAGAAAGTACTGGATGATCCTCAAAATATATCCGCCCGTTCACATTTGCAATGGGCTGCAACCTGCGCCATTAACGGGTGGGCTTCTCCCGGTGATGCATGGACACCGATTCATCAGGTAGGGCATGTGCTGACATCACTTTTTAAAGTTCAGCACGGAGCGTCCTTATCTATTTTAATGCCTGCATGGATGGAGGTAATGAGCACTAAAAAGGAAAATCAATATTACCGCTTTGCAACGAATGTAATGCAAGTAAAAGTGGATGGAAAAACTCAATCCCAAATAATACAAGAGGGAGTAAAAGAGTTTAAGTCATTCCTTAAAAAGATCGATGTCCCAACTTCATTGAGACAAGCTAATATTACAAAAGATAATTTACAAGATATTTTGGATGGCGTAGTTAAGGTTAGCTTTGGTAATGATGGGATATTAGCTTGTAATCCGCCATTAAGTAAGCAAGATGTTATGCAGGTTCTGGAAACAGCATTGTAATTATAAGGGATAAAATGGATATTCATACACTAGCAAAAATGATAGACCTGAGTTGCGTTCAAGCAAACAGCTCTATAGAGGAAATTAAGGAAGTAGCAAGCTTTGCTATTAAATACAATTGCATTTGTACGTTTGCATTACCTGCTCATACGCCATTGTTGATAGATGCACTTTCTGATTATCCGGATATTAAAGTTGGCGGTGTTGTTGGCTTTCCGGCTGGAGGTTCTACTACAAAAATAAAGGTGTTGGAAGCCAAAGAGCTTTTAGGGATGGGGGTGGATGAGTTGGATATGGTCATTAATATTGCCTGGTTAAAAAGTGGGAAGTATGGTTTAGTAAAAAATGATATTCGTTCTGTTGTAGAGGCAGCCAAAGGTACTCCGGTTAAGGTTATTTTGGAGTGTCATCATTTAAACAAGGATGAAATTGTTACAGCATGTAACCTGGCGGTTGAAGCAGGGGTATCCTTTGTGAAAACCGGAACAGGATGGGCGCCTACAGGAGCCACACTCGAAAATGTTAAACTAATGAAAGATACTGTGGGTGAAGCATGTGAAGTAAAAGCAGCCGGTGGCGTTAGAGATATAGAAACATTACTTGCCATGAACAAATTGGGAACTACTCGTTTTGGTATTGGCATTCGAACTGCAAAATCCATTTTCGAAAACATGGATGAAGATAAAACAAGTATGACTAATAACTGATGGCCTATAACTTCAGCATGGAAACAAACATAATTGCCTACGACCTTGGCACCAGTGGGTGCAAAGCATCCTTATACGATGCCTCCGGAAATTGTATGGCTGACTCGTTTATAACATGCGAGACACACTATCCCCAACAAGGATGGCACGAGCAAAAACCCAAGGATTGGTGGAGTGCTGTTGTACAATCAACAAAAGTAATTCTCGCAAAGTGTAACGTTTCTGTAGGCAACATTTCAGCCATTGGTATTTCCGGTCATAGCCTGGGACTTGTTCCGTTGGATAAAGAAGGAAAATTACTGGCTTCAAGTGTCCCTATATGGTCGGATTCCCGACCGACCGAAAAGGAGCTGGAAGCATTTTTTTCTAAAATACCTGAAGAAGAGTGGTACATGATTACCGGAAATGGGTTCCCTCCGGCTTTGTACACCGTTTTTAAGCTAATGTGGTTAAAAAATAATCAGCCTGAACTTTGCAGTAAAATACATACCGTTGTTGGAACAAAAGATTACATCAATTATAAAATGACGGGTGTTGCTTCCACAGATTACTCTTATGCCTCAGGATCAGGCGTGTTTGATCTTATTAACTGGAAATATTCTAATCGTTTAATAGCGGCTAGTGGTTTACCCGCAACTATTTTTCCGAAACCGGTAGCTTCTACGGATGTTTTAGGTCAACTTTCGCAAGAAGTCGCTGATGAGTTAGGTTTACATGCAGGTGTAAAAGTCGTCGCAGGAGGTGTGGATAACTCATGTATGGCATTGGGTGCGCGATGTTTTAAAGAAGGACGTACGTACAATTCATTAGGATCGTCAGCATGGTTAGCCGTAAGTTCACAAAAGCCGCTGTTAAATCCACAATGCCGCCCGTATGTTTTTGCCCATGTAGTGCCCGGTATGTTTGCTTCTGCCACGGCAATATTTGCAGCCGGCACCAGTTTCAAATGGTTGCGGAATAATATATGCGATGAATTTATGAAGCATGAAGGTGAGTCATGGAAAATGATGACCGATCTTGCAGAAAGTGCGCCTGTTGGTTCCAATAAATTACTCTTTAATCCTAGCTTAGCCGGGGGGACAATGATGGATAAAAGTGCCCATATTAAAGGTGCTATTGTTGGTATTGATCAGTCGCATAAAAAGAGCGATATTATTAGAGCCGTTATGGAAGGAGTTGCCATGGGGCTTCGAGTGGCGTTAGATGAGTTACGCAACCTAATCTCTATTGATAATGAAATTACGGTAGTTGGAGGTGGGAGTAAAAGTGATTTTTGGCGACAATTATATGCTGATATTTATAACGCAAAGATTATAAAAACCAATATCGACCAACAGGCAGCAGCGTTGGGTGCCGCAGCTTTAGCGGCTGTAGGTACCGGGATCTGGAGCGATTTTTCTATCATTGATAAAATTCATCAAACAGAAAGTGTTGAAGTGCCTCAAGTACAGGATAACAAAAAATACGAAAAAATCCTGCCTGTTTATAAACAACTATCTGATTATCTGTCGGAAGTTGGCGATGTTCTTAACGGTTTAAAACTGTGAGATGGTATTTGACATGGTTGAACTATTGGTTGCTTTTACAGCAAGCAGGGATTTTTGGGAAAGCGGCATCAAAGAAAAATAGATGGTTTCCTTCTGATTCGGGTTGTTGGGTTCATTATCAATCCGAACCAATTATGCTACTTATTCCTGTAATAGCAGGTGGTTTTCCGGCTGCCTATTTTACACAGATACCCCATGCTGCATCGGCGTTACCGTAGGCTTTGTAACCTTTTTGTTTATATTTAGCAGCTCGGATTTAAAGTGCCGGTTAAACCCGGATTATGTATTGGAGGTTCGTCATGAGCATTGCAAGTGCCATAAAACAAGGCATTACTGAAACGAGGCATCACTTGTCCTGATTACTTTCGGGAGCATCGTTCTGGTGAGTTGAAGTGATGCAACGAAGTGCCTTGTTTTAAAGTAATTTCAATGTGTCATAGAATTTCTAATGCATATTGCGGGTTAAATATCTTATTTCGCTTTCATCATCTATGCTGACCCTTGTTGCCGGATTTGTTGGAATGGCATGAAAGCAGGAAATTTGTGAATTTTCCGGATTATTATATTGTAAAGCAACATTGTATCTAGGTGATATTATCTGGATACTAGTTTATTATGGAATGGATACGAATTGTAAAATAGATATATCAAAGATTAAACTAGCAGGTAGAACAGAATTTTATGTCAACGCAAGTGCTGATTCTGCTATGTCCTTAAATGATGGCACAAAAAGAACTATTGAAGAGTTCAATCTATCACCCATCAATCATTTTATTTTAGGAATAGGTACTTCTTCTTCATCTACTTCTAAAGAAAGTTCAAAACAAGCTCAGCCTTTAACATGGTTAACTGGGAATAGAAATGATTCAAAGGGGATTATTTTCTCTCAACTTACAGCAGTTCAGGATATTTCTTTAAAGCCAATATCTTTCAAGGGTCAAATTGTTGGTAATTGCTATGAAGACGATTATGCCAGGTATATTCGTTTGGTTGGTTTGTTACCTGATGACCTTTCTGAGAATCGCGAGAATCAGACATTATCACTACTTAATAATATGAGAGATTGTTTGGTAGAGCAAGGAATGACTTTTCAGCATGTGATAAGAACTTGGTTTTACTTAGACGACTTGCTAGAATGGTACGGTGATTTTAATGTGTGGCGTACCCACTTTTTTCATCGAGAAAAGGTTTTCGATGGTCTAGTTCCTGCAAGTACCGGAATAGGAACGGCAAACCATTGTGGAGCAGAAATTATTGGAGATCTGATTGCGGTATTACCTAAATCTGATGAACTTATAATAGAAAGGGCTAAATCACCGTTACAAGGATCGGCAATGGACTATAAAAGTTCGTTTAGTCGGGGTGTTGAAATAAAGTTGCCAGGTTGTAATACATTGTATATTTCTGGGACAGCGAGTATCGATAAGGCCGGAGAAACATTGTTTTTAGATGATGCCGAAAAACAGATTAAGATGACGATGGAAGTTGTTACTGAAATGCTTAATGTCGCCAATATGAATTGGAGAGATGTTAAGCGCGGAATCGCTTATTTTAAACATGGTGACTATGTGCCGTATTTCATTAAGTATTGTGAGGGTCATAAAATAAATCACTCTCCGATAGCCATATTTATTGCCGATGTTTGTCGCGATGATTTACTATTCGAGATTGAAGTTGATTCGGTTCAGTTAGGCTGTTAAAAAGCAACTAACGCCAATATGTTAACGATAATTTGAATTATTTTTTTTGCAGGCGAGCATCTTTACGGTATCCTCCAAGTACGGACTGCGACATCAGCAACGCAGCTTGGAATCCACTTGTTGAAAACGATGAAAGGACAGAAAGCTGTTTGAGCGCAGCAAGTTCTTTCTGTCCCATCGTCGAGACATTATTGGGTAAGCGAGTGGTGCAGTCGGCGGACTTTTTTGTTTACTTTTTTGGCTGCAGAAAAAAATGTAAAAGCCTCTCCGGCTAAAGGAGAGCGTAGAGGTTTCAAGTTATAGAGTTGTAGCCATCCGTGCAGCTCACCGTCCTCGTGTCGCTATAGCTTTATCGGAAGCACAAGGGCTTTTGCCGCCGTGGGAAACGTAGTACTTTACCTCTACAACAGTTCGTTAAAGTATCGTATAAAATGCTGAATATCAGCAAAGTAAGTAGCTAATTTACTTGTTTAAACCCTTGATAATCAGTATCTTAATGGTGAATTCTGACAACATCATTAAGGATGACTATCAAGGGAAATAATATTTATAAAACACACATAGAGAGCGTGTTATCAAAAATGCCAAATATCAACAATTGGAGGAAAGAGTTTGTAACAGAGACCCTTATCCTATTTTTATGCATAAAAGGGCGCTTTAACTTTCTGCAGTTGGGGCGCTTTGGTAAGCATAAGGAGCAAAGATACCGACAACAATTTGAAAAACCATTCGACTTTCTAACTTTCAACAAAGAATTAACGCTTTCTCACGGAAGCGGCCGGTATGTCATTGCTTTTGATCCTTCATATATTAGCAAATCAGGCAAACACACACCTGGTGCCGGCTATTTTTGGTCCGGGTGCGCCAATCGTGCCAAATGGGGGCTTGAAATTGGAGGTTTGGCCGCAATTGACATTGACAACCATACGGCCTTTCATTTAGAGGCTGTCCAGACGATGGCCGGTAAAGAACAGTCGCTTTCGGACTGGTATGCCGATATTATTACCAGGCGCAAAACACAGCTGCTTGGGCTATCTTCATACCTGGTGGCCGATGCATGGTTTGCAAAACGTACGTTTGTTGACCAGGTAACAAATGCCGATATGCACTTAATTAGCAGGCTAAGGGACGATGCCCATTTGCGGTACCTGCATCAGGGTGAGCCAACGGGCAAGCGTGGAAGACCCAAAAAATATGACGGGAAAGTCGATAACAGCAATATCGACTTGAGACACTTTGAGCTTGTGTCAAAAGACCAGCGGGCTGTAATCCATAGTGCCATTGTATATTCCATATCCTTAAAACGCAGCATAAAGGTTGTGCATGCTTTTTATTGCAACGAAAAGGGCAAGCAGGTTTATTAACTTTATTTCTCAACAGATATCAATATGGCTGCTTCCGATATCCTGAAGTTTTATCAAAGCCGTTTCCAAATCGAGTTTCTTTACCGGGACGGAAAACAGCATACAGGCTTAAATGATTGTCAAGCCAGAAGCAGAAACAAATTGGATTTTCACTTTAACGCTTCGCTGACAGCCATTAACCTTGCCAAGGTCGCCCACTGGTTGAGCATACCCAAAGAGCTTAGAAAATCATTTTCGATGACAGACATCAAAACAATAAACCACAATGCCTTACAGTTGAATTTGTTTTTTGACAAGTTCGGTATTAACCCACACTTGCCTAAAAATAAAAAGAAGGCAAGGGAACTATTACATTACGGAACTATTGCCGCTTAAAAGTTTAACGAAGTATTGTCACCTATATGTTCACTGAAATCCAATAAAAGAATTTTATCTGAAATTTTTGACAAAGAGATTTACAACTTTATGAATGGAGATTATTGAGGTTTAACCTGTTCTTTGACAATTTTTTTGGATATACATACAAAAAGATAACGATAGTTAATTATATGGATATCAAATACTAAGTAATTATTATTGGATAGGTATTATTGTTTTGCATCGTTATATAAAATAAAATTCCTTGAGAACAGCATGGGTAGAATTGGCTGCTTATTTTATTGATGAAACATACGGAGTTATCTTGAATGTCCGACGGTCTGAGACAAAGCTACATATATCAATCAAAGAATAGTTTTTACCGAACAATAGCTAAGGGTGTAAAATATAGTATTTATCGCGCTATTGAATGTTGTGTAGCTTGGCTGCAACATCAATCAGCCAAATATGGAGCGCTGGCTGCTAATGGGGAGTATAATTACTAAGCGGTAGTATTGTAAATTTTAAAGCATCATATAGGATCAAGATGTACCTTATAAAGCAGTTGTTATACATTAAATGAATAGTGCTATATTTAAGCGATATATTTAAGCAAAAGTTGAGTCTGTTGATATGTCTAAAGCTCAAAATTGCTTTTTTGCACATTCTCAACTTTATGAAAGGCAAAATGAAGAAAAAGAGCTTTCTAATTGTAATACTTCTCTATGTTGGAATAAACAGTGTTTTGTCCAACAATGTAATATCAGGAAATAAACGAATAGAAAAGTTTTTAAACGAACAGGGTTTCTTCCAGAATACTATCTCTGCAATTGTATCCGATAAACTCGGTTACTTATGGATTGCCACACCTAATGGATTGGTTCGGTACGATGGTTATTCCTTTGAATATTTTTACCACGATTCTCGTAATTCCGCATCTATCCCAGGTAACAAAATTAAAAATCTACTGAATGATTCCGAGGGAAAACTTTGGATTGGAACAGATCAGGGGCTTTGTATTTACCTTGTTGATAAAGAGCAATTTATTCCGATTAATTACGATGTGAAAAATGTTGCGTTTATAAAGGAAGATGCTCAGAAAAAAATTTGGGTAGGTAAAGGCTCAAGTATACATGTTTTTAATACAAAAACCCTAGCATTGGAAACACAAAATCCTGATGTAAGAATTAATCTTAAGGAAGAATTGGGCGGTGGAGAGATTTTAGATATTGAGTTTCTCGAAGATTCAGTGTTGTTATTAAATACACCTTCAGCCATATATAAAGTTACTTATAGCGGAACTAAAGCTTTTACCTATGCTGTTCAAAAGCTTTTATTTGATTATGAGGGAAATGGCATAAACAAAATAATTAAAAGAGATAATACCGTTTGGATAGGTACAGAAAATGGATTATATCAGGCCTTGCTTGAAGAAACCAGGCTCACTACAATACGTCGTTTTTTTTACTCAACTATTCAAGAACATGTTAATTCAATTGATGTTCTGACTTTATTTTCCGATAAGGAGAAGAATTTGTGGATTGGAACAAAACACGATGGAATACTAAAATATGATAGTAAAAGCGAGAATTTTATTTCGTACGAATTTGATTCAAAACACATTTTTGGATTAACCAGTAACCGCATCAACTGTTTTTATGAAGATGAATTTGGAGTAATTTGGATTGGTACTGCTCAAGGAGGGTTAAATAAACTAGATAAATATCAAAAATCATTTCAAAATTATTCCCATAATCCATATGATAGTCAATCTCTATCAAGCAATTTAATTACTAATATAGTAGAAGATAAAGCGGGGCATATCTGGATTTCGTTTTTTGATGATGTGATATGCCGTACAACAAATGAAGAAGATATAAGTGGAGGGCATAAACTAAAATTTAAAAGACTCGAACATCAACTTGACGTTTTAAAAAACAAAATAGTTGTAAAGCTATATCAGGACTTTAAAGGGTATTGGTGGATTGGTACTCAGGAAGGTTTGTATTTTTTTGATGATAAAAAGGAAAGGCTTAGTCAGGTCTTAGTAAAAACTAGTGGTCAGATATTCTCACCTATAGGTAACAGGGTCATTACACATGTTAGTCCAAACAAAATTATAATAGGGGGACGTCAGGTTTTTTTGCTCGATGATCCCTGGAGATGGATAATTAGTAATGAACCTATCCCTGTAAATTCTGCTTTGTTTGACATAGAAAAAGGCAATTCTGTGAATGATTTTAAAGAAGATGGACTGGGCAATTTATGGTTTGGATCGCAGAATGGTATTTTTCGTATTCAAAAACAAGATAATGAGTTTGTTTTAAAAGATCACCTGAATACCAATAGCGCTAATGAAAACCTTCAGCTCAGTCATAACCAAATATTTTGTATTCATAAAAGCCGCAATAGAAATATTTGGGTAGGATCTTTTGGTGGTGGCTTAATGAAAATTCAGTTAAACCCTGCTGGAGAACCGGAGAAGATAAAAACTTACCATGAGAAAGATGGCCTTCCCGATGAAGTGATTTATGGAATTTTAGAAGATGCTGATGGAAAACTTTGGATGAGCACCGATATGGGGATATGTTGTTTTGATCCCCTAGTTGAAAAATTTGAGGTTTTTGATGTTAACGATGGAATTTTGAATTATAATTTCCGACAGGCATCTTGTTATAAAACAGAAAAAGGGATGATGTTGATGGGAGGCTTAAATGGATTAACTGTTTTTAATCCTGAACAAATAACAAAAAACAAGATATCACCTAAGGTTTTAATTTCAAGGTTAAAAATAAATGATCAACTTATTATTGCGGGTAAAAAATATCACAATAAAATTCTCCTTGATAATTCAATTTCCAATACCAAAAAATTGATATTAGATCATCACAATAGAAATATTTCGTTAGATATTGTTGTTCAGCATTATTCGGCTCCACAGAAAAATACGATATCGTATATTTTGGAAGGTGTTAACAAAGATTGGATTGAAGTAGATGGAGGAAAAGCGACTGCAACCTATACGAATTTAAATGCTGGTACCTACCGATTTTTATATAAAGGAGCCAATTGTGATGGTATTTGGACCGAGAAATCTGGGGAGCTATTTGTCAGAATACTAGCTCCCTGGTATATGCGTTGGTGGAGTTTGGCTATCTGGGGTACAATAATATTGTTGCTAATATATGTGGTGTTTAGATATCTGATTAATTTAGAAAAACTCAAACAGAAATTGAATTTTGAGCAGTTAGACAAAGAACGAATACATGAAATGGATCAGGCTAAATTGCGATTTTTTACCAATATTACACATGATTTCAAAACACCATTATCGTTAATTATTGGGCCACTGGAGAAAATTGAAGAAAAACACAAACGCAAGGATAACCAAAAGTACTTTTCAATAATTCAAAATAATATCTCAAGACTTCAACGACTAATTGATCAGCTAATATCATACAGGAAAGCAGAAACAGGTCATCTTGAATTAAAGTATTCAGAAACAACACTGGGAAGTTTTATTTATCCTTTGATGGAGGCTTTTGAGGAAAATTCAAAACGGTCAAACATTAACTTTTATTATAAGGTAAATGAGCCTAACCGTCTCATTACAATAGATATTGATAATACCGAACGCATATTGTTAAATCTGTTTTCAAATGCAGTTAAATATACAAAGCAAAATGGAGAAGTGAGCATTGAAGCAGGTTTTCGTGAAGTTAATGGGAAGGAAATACTGTACTTAGAAGTGAGCGATAATGGTATAGGTATTCAGAAAGAAAAAATTGATAAGATTTTTGATCGCTTTTATCGCGGTGTTGATGATCGTGGTAGTTGGAGCGGTACTGGAATTGGTCTGGCTTTGTGCAAATCGCTTATTGAACTTATGAAGGGTAATATTTTAGTAGAGAGTACCCCTGGCAAGAAAACTGTTTTTAAAATTGAGTTGCCATGTGATGTTGCGGTAAAAGCAGATGTTATTGAGGATTTAACCCCCAAAAGGAAAATTGCTACGGATTGGTTGCCATCTGAGTTGGGCAATTCTCAAGAAAGAGTTGTTGATAATTCACTTCCTTCCGTCTTGATAGTTGATGATGAACAAGATGTTCGTTCATTCTTACAGGAAGCATTTAGCGAGACTTATAAAGTTACCTTGGCAGTTGATGGAGAAGACGGATTGAAAAAACTAAGCGAATGTCAACCACTATTGGTGATTGCTGACGTGATGATGCCAAAACTAAATGGTTTTGAGTTTTGTGAAAAATTAAAATCAGATCCCGAAACCTGCCATATCCCAGTTATTTTGCTTACTGCGCTTGATGATGATACCAAGATGATGGAAGGACTAGAATTAGGAGCTGATGATTTTATACGAAAACCATTTTCAATAAAACATTTGGAGATTCGTGTAAAGAGACTCATTGAAAATAAGCAACGGATAATTGAATATTTTTCAAAAAGTCGTGTTATACCTGAAGAAGATCTTGGAATGCCGGAAAGAGATCGTCGTTTCTTGCAGAGCATTATTACTTCAATTGAAAAGAACATGTCCGATTCAACTTTTGGAGTTGAAGAATTAGCAAAATCAGCTGGGATGAGTTCTGCCCATCTATACAGAAGATTAAAACAGTTAACAGGACAAGTGCCGAATTCTTATTTGCGAAACTTCAGATTACAAAAGGCTGCCGAATTATTAAAAACGAACAAAAGTTTAAACGCTGTAGAAGTGATGTATGAGATTGGAATGGAATCACCATCATATTTCTCTACTTCATTCAAGAAATTGCACGGGGTTTCTCCTTCTGAATTCCAAAAAAATAGTTAGATCTTTAATTATTGCATCTCTTTTAACCCAATCTATGCGTTAGAAAATGAATACTTTCAAAAAGCATTGAATATTAGAGTAATACTGTAGTTTGTGTTAAACCTTATTGGTTACACAGTTTTTAACACAATACATTAGAAACTGTTTATAAATAAGTTGCAATTTGGTCTAAAACCCTAACGCATTATACGGGTTTAACCAATTGAATTGAGTTAAAATATATACACTGATACTCAAAAAGTAATTTCTGTCGTTAAATATTCCTTGATTGAATCTGAAAAAATAATTGGAATACTTCTATTTATATTTTCTACCATATAATCTGATTGTAGCTTATTGATAGTATAAGAAGTCCAAATAATACCATTCTATCAATGAAACAGATGTCTATATATACTGTTTCGATCGAATATTATAAAGAAAATACATTTAATTAATTATGATTGATCTGAGCAATAATACTCTTATGTGTGCTGATATTCAACAACTAAGCCTTTCTCTATTCCTATGTTGGAATAGAGCAAGTAATTTTATTTTTTGAGAAATAGCGTTAAAATACTTTCAATTAAATTAGCAATACAAAATCATAAATGTAGTCTTGTGCTATAAATATTAATTCTCTATAAAATTAAATCTTATGAAAAAAATCTTAACTTTTATTCTAATATTAATGGTCGTTGCTGTTTCTGCCCAAGAGCGAAACATTACCGGTAGAATAATCGACTCTACGGGCGAGCCTATTCCCGGGGGTACAGTACTTGTTAAGGGTACTTCAATAGGTACAATTAGTGATGTTGATGGTAATTACGAATTATTAAATGTAACTGACAAAAGCACATTGGTTTTTTCATTTATAGGTTATACCTCCACCGAAGTACTAGTAAATGGACAAACAGTTATTGATGTAACTTTAACTTCAGATTTAGTTGGGCTGGATGAAGTGGTGGTTATCGGTTATGGAACTGTCAGTAAAAAAGATTTGACAGGTTCAGTATCAACAGTAGATACTAAAAAGGCCTTTTTAGCACCAGCGGCTAACCCACAAAATGCTCTTCAAGGAAGAGCTGCGGGTGTTCAAGTCACTTCTTCCAGCGGGGAACCAGGTGGTGCGCCAGAAATAATAATACGCGGAGGTAACTCAATTACAGGAGGTAATTCCCCTTTATATGTAATTGATGGGTTTGTAGGAGCCGATAATATATCTTCATTGAATCCTAATGATATTGAATCCATGCAAGTATTAAAAGATGCATCTTCAACTGCAATATACGGTGCTAGGGGAACAAATGGTGTAATCATCATTACAACAAAAAAAGGAAAAGTAGGTAAGCCTGTTGTAAACCTTAGGGCTTCTACAGGTATTCAAACTTTACCAGATGAGATTGATGTTCAATCAACTTATGAATTAGCATCATGGTATAACGATATTTCTCCAGACCAAGACAATTTGCCTTTTGATCTTAATGATCTTCCGGAAACCAACACCAATTGGCAAAAAGAGTTGATAAGGCCAGCTGTTATATCAGATTATCAGATGTCTGTCACTGGAGGTAGTGAAGCTGTAAAATATTATGTTTCTGGAGGCTATCTTACCCAAGAGGGTATTGTAAAAGGATCTGGTTTTAATAGGTACAGTTTACGTTCTAACATTGATTTTAAGTTATCAAATATTTTTAAGTCGGGTGTTAATTTATCTCTTTCAAGAACTGACAAAGAAAATAATACTGTAGGTTTTACACAGTTGCTTAGAGAAGATCCATCAAAACCGGTTTATGATGAAGATGGAAATTATTATATAGGTACTAATCCTATTCTTGGGAGCCTAACGGACCATGCGTTAGCAGATGCGTTATTAAATGATGATAATACCGTTTTGGATAAAATTTTTGTCAATACGTATGTTCAAGCAGGTCTCTTTAATAATAAGCTAATTTGGAAATCTACTTTTGGAGGAGACTTTGTTTACAATAAACGTCACCGTTTTACACCTTCGACAAATCCTAGTTATATTATGAATGATAACCAATTGTCTAAGGCTGTAATTAACAGATCTAATAATGAAGAATACTTAAACGAAAACACCCTTAATTATTCTGAAACGTTTGGCGACCATTCCATAAATATTTTAGCAGGGGCTTCGTTCCAAACTCAGAATAGCGAAAGTGTTCAGATATCCGCTGCCGATATACCAAGTGATGGTGTAGGTGTAAATGCCATTCAGCTAGCACCTGCAGAAAGTGTAGCAATAACCTCTGGTTATAGTGAAACTCATCAGCTTGGTGTTTTTGGTAGAGTAGGCTACATCTATAAAGACAAATATGTCTTCAATGCATCGCTTAGAAGGGACGGTAAGTCAAGTTTAGGAATTAATCATAAGTATGAGAACTTTCCGTCTGCATCTTTTGCATGGAAAATAAAGAAAGAATCTTTTTTGAAAAATGTAGATGTTATTAGTGACCTTAAATTAAGGGTGAATTATGGTAGGACCGGAAATTCTGGAGTAAGTCCATTTGTTACAATCGCAAACTATAGCATTGATAACAATACAATTCTTGTAGACGGAGTAGCAGTTCCTGGTGTAACTCAAGGACAGATTGCAAAACCAGATCTTGGATGGGAAATTACAGATCAATATGATGCGGGTCTTGAATTTTCTTTATTTAACAGAAGACTTTCTGGGGAGATTGATGTTTACTATAAAAGAACATCAGACTTATTATTGAATGAGAACTCACTTGATTTTACAGGTTATGAAACAATACTAACAAATATTGGTGAAGTTGAGAACAAGGGTATTGATTTTAACTTAAAAGGTATAATACTTCTAACAGATGATTTACAATGGGATGCATCCCTGAATATCTCTACATTTAAAAATAAAATATTGGATTTAGGACAGAGCAGTTTTCTTTCTGTTAAGAATCTAACTGCTCCAGCTAGTGATGAAAGTAGTAGATTGATTGTTGGTCAGCCTGTTGGAGTATTTTGGGGAGCTAAATATTTAGGCTTTGACCCTGAGACAGGAGATGCTATTTTTGAAGACATAAGTGGTCCAGATGGAGTGCCTGATGGTGTATATAGTGGAGATTACGATGATCAAATTATAGGAAATGCCAATCCTGATTTTTTTGGAGGGCTGCAAACCAATGTTAAATATAAAAATTTCGATTTGGGGGCATTCTTAACCTTTAGTGTGGGCAATGAAAACTATAGTGAAGAATTTTTTCGAGTAAATGAAATAGCAGTTAATAGCATTGCTTCCATCCGTGAGGGTATGTACTCTGTAAATAATACTACCAATGCGAAGTACCCTGCATTTAACAGTTCTAATTATGACCTCTCTAGTAGTTTATATGTACAGGATGCAAGTTATTTAAGATTAAGCACCTTACAATTGGGGTATAATTTACCAAATCGTTTGATTAAAGGGATTGATAAAATTAGAGTTAGTTTTACGGGTAACAACTTATTCTTAGTTAAATCCAAAGATTATGTAGGTTTTGATCCCGATGCAAACACAGGTGCTACTGGCAAATTACAACGGGGTTTTGATGCCATAGCATACCCACAAAGTAGGTCGATTCTTATTGGAATTGATGTTAGCTTCTAATTCTAATCCTAATTTTAACTTTAAAACATTAAAAATGAAAAATAAATATATAACCAAAGTTTTGATGATTGCCTTAATGGGTATTTTCATCAGTTGTAATGATTATTTAGATGAAGATGCAAGAGGGTTATTAACCCCCGATACATTCTTCAAAAATGAGTCTGAGGCCATTTTAGCCTTAAATAAGCTAAATGAGGAAGTAGAAAGTGCAGGGTTTCTTTTCTTTTTAGGAACCGATTTAGGGGTTTCAGGTAGAATTAGTTTAGCGGCCGCACACAAGTTTGGTGCTTACGATTACGATACCAATAATAGTCGACTTAATTGGAATAGTCAATATACAGTTATTCGGGATGCTAATTTAGCCTTGGCCAGTATTGAAAGGTCGTCTTTATCTGATGAAGTAAAAGGAATGGTAACAGCTCAGGCTCTTTTCTTTAGAGCATTTCAATATATAAACCTTGCTACCACTTATGGAGATGTTCCATATATAATAGAAGAGTTAACTAATATTGAAGCAGTTTCCTTATACGGGACAACAGATGGTACTGAAATTATTTCAGACATGATTGCTGATTTAGATCAAGCTATTAAATCTGGATTTTTATCGACGGATACTTGGGGTGATAATGATGGAAGGCCTACAGTTTGGGCTGCACGTATGTTAAAAGCGCATGCTCATATTTGGCTGAAAGAATGGACTGAAGCTCGTACTGAACTTATTGAAGTGACTACTAATTCTCCGCATAAATTACATAGTGATTATGCAGATAAGTACAGAGAAGGCAATGAAGTTCATTCAGAGATTATTTTTGGCAAGCAATACTTGCAAGATATATTAAGTACTATTAATACTGTAGCACGTCCTAATTTTGCTGGTGATGCAAAAGCAAAGAAATCTTTTGCAGAAGTAGGTGTCACCAATGGATCAGCAGCCGTTACCTTAAGAAAGAGTTTTGCTAAAACTTATGATGATAATGATGCAAGAAAAATTTATAATGTGTGGGATAATTATACATTAGAAGGAAATACAGTACCTACTCAGTTCGCTTGGACCTATGTGCCAAAACTAATGGCTGGACCAGTACCTGTAAGTGATCCTTTATTTAAGGAAGAAGAAGCTAAAAATAATTCAAGTCAACCTTCCCGCATATTTTTATTGGCCGATGCCTATTTATTACTTGCTGAAGCTGAGTTTATGATTGATGGATCTTCACAAGCCGCACTTGATGCCATCAACGCAGTAAGATTAAGAACAAGCTTACCGTTATATACTTCTATAACAATTGAAGACATTCGCAATGAACGTGCTTGGGAGTTGGTTGGAGAAGGTTATTGGGGCAGAAAAAGAGATCTTATTCGTTGGGGAATATTAGATTCTACCATCCTTGGGTTGCCGGCTGCCGAAACGGCTGCAGGGGCTACTAACGAGTCTATAGCTCGTGCGCAAGCCGAGGCGGATATTATTACAAATGCTCCTACTGGGAGGTACACACAATATCCAATACCACTTGCCGAAATATTACAAAGTGAAGCTATTGGCGGGGCATTGGTTCAAAATCCTTTATGGGTTGATTAAATGGATGTTGGAATAAAATACTGAAAAAATAAATGTAAGCATTGAAAAATGCCTGACATAGATGATGATTAAGTTAGATTAAAAGCGTGTGATTTTCTTATGCGCTTTTTTTCTTCCCTTTGTTCTCAAAGCTGAATGAATTATGGTTGGTAATTATCAATGAATCATCATTGTAGCCAATTATTGATGACAGTATCGGGTTTCAATGATTGATTGACAAACTTACTTATTTTAAAATGAAAAAGATAGTTGCATTTATAATACTGATTTGCTGTGTAAGTATACTGCAGGCGCAGAACCGTAGTGGCAAAGAGAAGAATGAAAGTATGGATGAAATGTGGGGTGAAGCCACCGTTGCTGTTGATGCTTTAAAGTCGGGTCGTGGAAAATTGTTCGATGAAAGTAATTTCGGAATGTTTATTCACTGGGGCTTGTTTTCGCATTTAGGAGGCAAGTGGAATGGAAAAACCTATTATGGCATTGGCGAATGGATCATGAGTCCAAGAGTAGCAGGAATTCCACCTGAAGAGTACAAAAAGATTGCTGACGAATTTAATCCTTCGGAATTTAATGCCAAGGCTATCGCTCAGCTGGCTAAAAATGCCGGAATGAAATACATTATTATTACCAGTAAACACCACGAAGGGTTTGCAATGTTCGATTCAAAAGTCGACGATTTTAATATCGTTGATGCGAGTCCTTTTGGACGTGACCCTATGAAAGAACTTTCCGATGCCTGCCATGAAATAGGATTAGGTTTTGGATTTTATTATTCACACAATCAGGATTGGACAGCTCCTGGAGGAACCAGCGGTCCAACAACAAATGCTGATGGAACACCAGCTACTTTCGATGACTATTTTTACAGAAAGTGTAAGCCTCAGGTAAAGGAAATATGCTCCAATTATGGCAAAATTGATTTTATTTGGTTTGATACACCGGGTGGCATGAAAAAAGAACTTGTAGTTGAATTGGCTGATTTAGTAAGGGAGCTTCAACCCGAAGCCATGTTATGTAGCCGAATTGGGTTTGGATTAGGAGATTATGTAACGCATGGTGACATGGAAGTGCCATCGCGTAATTTAGATATTTTATGGGAAAGCTGTGATACCAATAATGATTCGTGGTCGTACGCTTGGTATGATAACAATTTTAAAGGACCTAAAGAAATATTACATCGACTGATTTCAACGGTTGGACGTGGAGGCACTTACCTGTTCAATATTGGACCTGATGGAACAGGAAAAGTACCAGATATCGGCGAAAAGTTCCTTATTGAAGCCGGAAAATGGATTAGTAGATATCCTCAGGTCATTTACAATGCAGGTAGTTCTCCATGGGGACATGCGCAAGCATGGGGTGATGTAACCACCAAAGGAAATTCACTATTCCTTTCTGTTTTTGACTGGCCACAAGATGGAAAACTATATTTGCCTGGAATGAAAAGTAAAATTGTTTCTGCACATTTACTTAATGGAGATGATAAATCAAAGGCTATTAATTTTAGTAAACACAATGACTGGGTTGTAATTGATGTTCCTGGTGCGCCTACAGACTCACCTGTGTCAGTGATTGAATTAAAATTAGATACAGAAGCTAAAAAAGCAAAAGCGGACACATTATTTGGTATCTATCCTAACATTAAAACTGAACTATTAACCGAATTTTCTAAAGTATCCGGGGCGAAGCAAGAATCGATTCGTTGGATGGAAAAATTTGGTGAATGGAAAAGAACAACTCAGGTAGCTCATTGGGTAGAAAATGGTAAAGCGGTGTGGACAGTTAATGTTCAGAAACCAGGTTATTACTATTTAGATTTGAATTATAAAGGAGAGGATCGTTTGGTTTGGAAAACTGAAACGGATGAAGGTGTAATTGTGCAAAACCAGCAGGCAGCTACTGAAGTATACCAATGCTATTCAATGGGCATTATCGAGTTTAAAACAGCAGGTAAACATACCATCACAGTATCTCTTGTAGAAGGTAGCTCAGAAACTTCCAGTTTAAAGTCGATTGTCATAAAACCAATTCAATAGTTATAAAAATGAATATACTCAAATCAATTTATATTATATCTGCCATAGCATTATTTCTATTTAATGGCTGTACTTCTAAAAGTCTACAAAAATCAGTAAGTAAACCCAATGTAATCCTAATTATGACAGATGATCAGGGTTATGGGGATTTAGGACATACGGGAAATCCGATTATTAAAACACGGGCTATTGATGCATTTTCAAAAGAGGCCATCAATCTTACCAACTATCATGTAGGAACCACCTGTACGCCTACTCGAGCAGGTTTACTAACCGGGCGTAATTGTAACCGCAATGGTGCATGGCATACCATTATGGGCGCATCTTCTTTAAATGGTGATGAAGTAACGATGGCCAATGTATTTCAACAAAATGGGTATAAAACCGGAATGTTTGGTAAGTGGCACCTGGGTGATAATCATCCCTCTCTTCCAAACGACAAAGGTTTTGAAGATGCTTTTTTCCTTAAAGGTGGTGGAGTTGGTCAGACTCCCGATTATTGGAACAACAATTATTTCGACGACACCTACTTTAGAAATGGAGTGCCAGAGAAAGTTAAAGGTTATTGCACCGATGTGTGGTTTGATGAAGCCATTAAATATATTGAAAACAAAAAAGATCAACCATTTTTTTGCTATTTAAGCTTAAATGCTCCTCATTCCCCATATAATGTTCCGGAAGAGTATTACAATATTTATAAAAATGAAAATACGATTTTAGAGAGCCAAAAACGCTTTTATGGGATGATTACCAATATTGATGATAATTTCTCGAAACTGCATGCAAAATTGGACGAATTGAAAATTGCAGATAATACAATCCTTATTTTCACTACCGACAATGGAACCTCCAATGGTTATAAAATAGATAAGGAAACTGGGGAAATACACGGTTATAATGCCGGAATGCGAGGAACAAAGGCAAGTGAATACGATGGAGGTCATAGAGTACCATTTATGATAAGATGGCCGAATGGAAGTTTATCCGGAGGTAAAAAATTAAATGAACTTGTTGCTCATGTTGATCTGTTGCCTACTTTAACTTCGCTAGCAGGCATTAAATTTACTTCAGAAAAAGTACTTGATGGAATAGATGTTAGCAACTGTTTAAAAAACGGTGAAAAGATAAAGCAAAGAATGCTTGTCACGGATACTCAGCGTGTTCCATGGCCTGAGAAAGGAAAACAAAGTAGTGTGATGGATGGCTCATGGCGTTTAGTAAACGGGAGTGAACTATATAATGTTAAAAACGATCCTGGTCAACAAAATAATGTGGCAGCTCAACATCCCGAACGAGTAGTTGAAATGAATAATTTCTACAACACGTGGTGGGACGATGTAATAAAGGAATCAAAATTCACTGTCATTGATTTAGGCCTTGATTCAGTTGATGTGCTTACATGTATGGATATTCATTCTACGGGTCAGTTTCCTAACTGGAATCAGGAAATGATACGTAAAGGAGCTGCCCTGCAACCGGCAAATTTTTTAGTGAATTTTACGCAGGAAGGTCATTACAAAATCAGCCTTAGCCGCTGGCCAGAAGAGAGTGGTCTTACATTAGAAAGTGAAGCTAACGATGCTGTAAAAGAAACAGCATATACCAATGCCAGAAGTAAAGGTATTGCCTTTAAATTTAAAAAAGCATTTTTAAAGATTGGAGAGAAAGAGTATTCCGTTGCAGTTGATAATACTGAAAAAGCAACATCCTTTGAAATTGAAACAGAAAAAGGCGAAAAAGACTTGACTGGATGGTTCGAAATGGAAGATGGAACCTTAACAAACGCATTTTATGTTTATGTTGAGAAATTAAACTAAACACCATGAAATTATACTTTATTTATATACTTCTCTTATCGTTTTTATACTCTGCTTATGGGCAAGAACCTTATCAGTTGGTATATGCACAAAGGGAGTTTATGCGTTTAGATAAAGATGGTGATAACGTCCTAGAACAAAAAGAAGTAAAAAATCGTTGGGAGACATTTAAAAAATTCGATTCAAATGGAGATGATGTTGTTTCTCTTGAGGAATACTCAGCTGTTGAAATCCCATATTTAAATACTTCTGGTGAAAAGAACTTAAATATTAAGTATAAATCAACTCCTGAGGAAGATTTATATTTAGATATTTATTACCCTCCTGGTAAAACCAAAAATAAAACATTCCCTGTTATGGTTTATGTACATGGAGGAGGTTGGTTTAATGGGAGTAAAGAAAATATAACTAAAAAGTATGTAAACGAAACATTCTCAAAGTTAGTAGAACAGGGGTTTGCTGTAGCTTCTGTCAATTATCGACTTACAAAATATAAATCGGTTGTAATGAGAGATTGTGTTATAGATGCTATGGATGCCATACGTTATCTATCAAAACACCATAGCACGCTTAAATTAAATACCAATAGTGTTTATGTATTAGGAGATTCTGCTGGTGGACAATTGGCGCAAATGATAACATTAGCAGATGCCTCTAATTTCGAAGGGGATAGCGAATTGTATCAGTATAAATACAAAGTAAAAGCAGGTGTATCGTGGTATGGACCATGCGACTTTACAAAAACTGAACTGTTTGAAACAAACGATCCAACAAAAAAACCGGATAGATTTCGTGGAAGAATACTCAGAAAAGAATCAGATCCATCATTAAAAGATACCTGTTTTAAGGAGATGAGTTCTATCTTTTATTTAAACCAACATAGTCCTCCATTGTATATGATGGCGGCCGAAGATGACACTACAATTCCAGTATCTCACGCTTACCATATGAAAAAAAGAGCTGATGAGATTAATGCCAATGTTGAAATATTTATTGCAAAGAATGCAGGACACAATTGGCGAAATGTAGATGGAGAAATAGATCCATCAACGGATGCGATCATACAAAAAACAGTAGATTTTTTCATAAAATATAAATAACATCATTGTCATATGAAACACTTACTTTTTATAATAGGCCTGTGTACATTAATAGTGTCAGAAAGTATTGGCCAAAAACCCAATATTATTTATCTGATGGCTGACGATCAAAATCTTTTATCTGTTGGATGCTACGGTAATACCGAAGTGTCTACGCCAAATATGGATAAGATTGGAAATCAAGGTGCCATTTTTATGAAGCATTACAATACTACATCCATATGTATGGCGAGTAGAGCCAATGTTTTTACCGGTATGTACGAGTTTAAAACAGGTACTAATTTCGATCATGGTAACATGAAACCCGAAGTTTGGGAAAAGTCATATCCTGTTTTGCTTCGCGAAGCTGGGTACTTTACTGCCTTTGCTGGAAAACTTGGTTTTGAAGTTGATGAACTGGGTTTATGTGCAGATGATTTTGATATGTGGGGAGGTGGCCCTGGTCAAACAAATTACCCAACCAAAAACAATCCCTCAATGGCTAAGTATGCTGACAAGTTTCCGCATTCGACATTGTCGTATGGTGCCTTTGGCCAGGATGTAATTCGCGAGGCAGTAAAACAAGATAAACCTTTTTGTTTGTCTATAAGTTTCAAGGCACCTCACCGCCCAGTGCAGCCTGATCCTAAATTTGACGATGTTTATGCAGGAAAGACCTTCACCAAACCAGCGAATTTTGGTCGAGAAGCAGGAGAACACATGTCTAAACAAAGTAAGCAGGGCAGGCAATATGCTCGATTTCATGGTTGGAAGTATGATACAAATTATGATGAAGTTATGGCAAAATATTATCAGCTTATTTATGGGATAGATGTTGCGGTTGGAATGATAATGGGAGAGTTGGAAAAACAAGGAATAGCCGATAATACAGTAATTATTTACACAAGCGACAATGGCTATATATGCGGATCTCATGGGTACGGATCAAAAGTTCTTCCAATGGAGGAATCATCACATGCTCCATTAATGATTTTTGATCCTCGAAGCAAAACAGCAGGTAAAAAACTTCGCTGTGCTGCCTTAACTGGAAATATTGATTTTGCTCCTACAATACTTGATTTAGCAGGACTTTCTATTCCTGAAAATATGGATGGTAAGAGTTTAGCGCCACTTTTAGATAACCCAAATCAGAATATTCACGAATATTTGGCTTTTATAAATACATGGGGAGTGGTTCCAACACAGAGTTTGTCATGTATTACAAAGGATTGGAAATATACGTATTGGTGGTATGGAGATGATGAGATAACTCCAACTGAAGAATTATATAATCTCGAAAGCGATGTTTTGGAAATGAATAATCTGTCTAAAGATCCAGAATCAGAATACGCTCTCAAGGACATGCGAAAAAAATACGATTCAATATTAAAGCATTGGAAAAAAGAGGCCGTTAGCTATAATAATTATCAGCAATATGTAACATTGTTTGATCGATCAATACCATGGGAGCAGAAAAAATTCACTAAAAGCAAAAAGACTAATGAATCAAATCATTAAAATTACAGCTATTTGTTTTGCAATATCATTAATAGTTGCAAACCTACAAGCTCAGAAGAAGAGTCAACCCAATATCATTTTTATTTTTGCTGATGATTGGGGATATGGCGATTTAAGTTGTCACGGAAGTACTTTTGTAAAAACACCAAATATCGATAAAATGGTTAGCGAAGGTGTAGATTTTGCAAATTTCACAGTAAATAGTCCTGTATGCTCTCCAAGTAGAGTTGCAGTGATGACCGGACAATTTCCTGCTCGCCAATGTATACATCAACATTTTCAGGGAGTTAAAGCTCATATCAACAGAGGTATGCCCGATTGGATGGATGTAAATGGTATTTCTATGCCTAGAGAATTTCAAAAAGCTGGATATACAACAGCCCATTTTGGTAAATGGCATCTAGGCGCTAGTCCCGATGGGCCTTCTGAAGATAAATATGGCTACGATGAGTTTGCTACTTTTAACGGCTCTCGAATCAACGAAATACCTAAAGATGGATCGGTAGGTGTTGATTATGCCGAAGAATTCATTAAGAAGAATAAAGACAAACCATTTTTTATCAACTTATGGTTACATGAAGCACATACTGCTCATTATCCCTTGGAGAAATTTATGGATGAATTTGGAAATTTAGATGAACAGAAACAAGTTTATGCATCTATAATTGCTGAAGGCGATGAAGCTGTGGGGAGAATTATAACATTATTGAAACAATTAGATATTGATAAGAATACATTGGTTGTATTTTCAACAGATAATGGTCCTGAGTGGGAAGGTACAGTAGCCGATAAAATACATAAAGAAGGTCCTGGACTTGGGAAATACTATTCTGTAGGTGAAACAGGTGGATTAAAAGGCCAAAAACGTTCTTTATTTGCCGGTGGAATTCGAGTTCCATTTGTTGTTAGGTGGCCAGAAATGGTTCCAATGGGAGTTGAAGATAAAAACGCTGTAATTACAGCAGTAGATTTATTACCTACATTTTATGAAGCGGCAGGAATTGATATTCCTAAAGATTGGAAACTCGATGGAGAAAGTGTTTTATCAGCATTTAAAGGCGAAAAATTTGAAAGATCCAAACCTATATTCTGGGAATGGAAAGGTGGCGAGAAAAATGAATTTACTTGGCCAACACTTGGTGTTAGATACGGTGATTGGAAATTAGTGGTGGATGTTAGTCGCGATAGAAAGGAGTTATATAACTTATCTGACGATTGGGCCGAAAAGAATGATCTATCAGACAGCAATCCTAAAAAATTAGAAGAGCTTTCTCAATTAATTGAAGAATGGAAACAATCATTGCCTACAGAGCCAAAACCTAGCTGTTTATCCAGTGTCAGATCTAAAGCAAAAAATAAAAAAGCAAAATAATGATGAACAAGATAATTATATTCCTATTCGCCACATTTTTACTTAGTTGTCAGGCTAAGGACACAAAGAGCTGGGAGCAAATGAATGCCTCAAAAGCAAACGCAAAAGAGGCATTTAATGATGCCAAGTATGGTATGTTTATTCATTGGGGACTATATTCTATTCCAGCCGGTACATGGAAAGGGAAAAAGATGGAAGAACTACGAGGACCTCGAGTAGCTGAATGGATTCAATATGGAGCGCAAATACCGCGCAACGAGTATGCTCAGCTTGCCCAAGAATTTAATCCAACAGAGTTTGATGCAGATGCCATTGCTAAATTAGCCTATGATGCCGGCATGAAATATCTAGTAATTACATCGAAACATCATGATGGTTTTGCTATGTACGATTCCAAAGTTAGTGAATACGATATTATGGATGCAAGTCCTTACCAAAAAGATATTGTTCAGGAATTGTACGATGCCTGTAAAAAGTATGGAATTGATTTCGGTTTGTATTATTCGCATAACATCGATTGGATGGATGGAAATGATTGTGGTTATGAAGAGCTAGTAGCTAGTGGTTTACCTATTAGTGATAGAGCAAAGCGCAAGGCTGGTATGAATTCTTGGGATCCTAGCCCAAATACTTTTACCGAATATTTAGAATCAAAAGCCTATCCGCAAGTAAAAGAGATTTTAACCAAATTCCCAGATATGACCACACTGTGGTACGATTACGATCGTTATATCACTCCCGAGCAGAGTATGAATTTTTATCAGTTGGCCTATGATTTACAACCAAATATGCTGGTTAATTCAAGAGTAGGTCATGACTTGGGCGATTTCGATATTCCAGGGGATAATAAAATTCCTGAAGATCATTTATCTATTACTAAACCATGGCAAACAGTGGGTACCACTAATAATTCATGGGGATACAAATCGTATGATGATGATTGGAAATCAGTAAAGGAACTTTTGTTCTGGCTGACCGAAATTGTTAGTAAAGGAGGAAACTACATGCTAAATATTGGTCCAAAGGCGTCAGGTGAAGTACCTCAAGAATCAATAGATAATTTATTGGAAGTTGGTAAATGGTTAAAAGTAAATGGTGAGGCTATTTATAATACACGCAAATGGGAAGTTACTCACGAGGGGCCAACAAAGCTGGACATGTCGGGAACGCACACTCGTGCTGCAGAAGGTTTTAAAGCCGAATTTACATCAGAAGATTTTTGGTTCACTCAAAAAGACAACAACTTATACTTGATTGCATTTGAATATCCCGAAGATAAAATATTGGTTAAAAGTTTAACTAAAGATGCTGTAGGTGAAGTAAAAAACTTACAGTTATTAGGTAGTGAGACAAAATTGAAGTGGAAACAAACAAACGAAGGATTAGAGGTAACCATTGGTGGTGAGAAAATAAATCCGAATGGTTATTCTTTAAAAGTAAGCCTTTAATATTTGAGATAAAACGAATTAAAATGAAAAAGCTAGTTTTAATATTTTTATCTGTCATAGGTATATTATTTTATTCTTGTGCGCAGTCAGATGAGGTAAATATATTTGTATCGCCTACTGGTA
Organism: Saccharicrinis sp. 156; assembly: GCF_050589685.1. NCBI lineage: Bacteria > Pseudomonadati > Bacteroidota > Bacteroidia > Marinilabiliales > Marinilabiliaceae > Saccharicrinis > Saccharicrinis sp. 156. The sequence goes on along the minus strand of NZ_JBNGOS010000001.1, from coordinate 223,563 downwards.
ATGATGCCAATTCAGGTAGTATTGATCAGCCTTTAGCTAGCCTTGAAGGTGCTAAAATGTTGGTTCGAAAAGTAAAATCTTCTACCAAAGGAGACATCACGGTTTGGTTTCGTGGAGGAAATTATAAATTAAATGAAACCGTTGTTTTTGGTCTAGAAGATTCTGGAAATAGTGCGCAAACAATACACTATAAAGCCTACAAAGATGAGCTTCCGGTTTTTAGTTCTGGACAGGAAATTACAGCTTGGAAAAAAGTAACAGCGGAATTACCTGGACTGCCAAAAGTGGCAAAAGGAAAAATAATGGTTGCTAATACTAATGGTTTACAATTTTTTACCCTTTTTGATGAAGATGGTTTATTACCTCGTGCGCAATCAAAAGGAATCATTACCGGGATAGGAAAGAATGGAAGAAACAAACTTCACTATCCTGATGGATTCATAAAGAACTGGTCAAATATTTCGGATGTAGAAATAAAAGTACGTCCGCACCATGCCTGGATTGTAAATATGCTGCCACTAGAATCAGTAAGTGAAGAAACAAGAATGGCAACGACATCTTTGGATGCAACTTATGCCATGAATTCCTTACATTTTTTAAAAGACGAAAAAAATTGTTGGCTCGAAAATGTATTAGAAGAGTTGGATGAACCTGGTGAGTGGGTATTGAATACAAAAGAAGGTAAAGTTTACCTTTGGCCACGAAATGATTCTCCTGTTATTGCTCCAACATTAAATGAATTGGTTCGTGTAGAAGGTAAAATTGATTTTGATGGATCTACCGATGTGCCTGTCCGTAATTTACATTTTAGCGGCTTAACATTCAAACATGCTAAACGTTATCAATTAACTGCGGATGATAAAGGTTTGCAGCACGATTGGGATATGTTAGATAAAGATAATGCTATGCTTCGTTTGCGAGGTACTGAGAATTGTGTCATCGAAAAGTGTCACTTTTTACACAGTGGAAGTGGTGCTATCCGGGTTGATTTACATGGCATAGGAAATAATATATCAAGCAATCATATTGAGCATCTCGGTGGAAGCGGTATTTTACTTTGTGGCTATGGTCCAGGCACAAAGGATGTAAACAAACAGAATATTGTATACAACAATAATATTCATCACGTAGGTGAAGTGTATTGGCATTCGCCAGGAATCTTTCTTTGGCAGAGTGGCGATAACCATGTATATAACAACTTAATTCATCATACCGATTATACGGGCTTAATTGTATCTGGTTGTATGTCGCATTTTTTCAAAAAGAAGGGACGAGAATTAGCCAGAACGCTTCGATTAAACGAACTACCTGACTTACCTAAAGAAGTTAGCCGAGAGTTTGCACTTCCTTATTTGCATTCGCGTAATAATATAATTGAATATAACGAGATTCATCACTCAATGTTAAGGTTGGGAGATGGTAATGCCATTTATATTCGTGGTTCTGGTGAGGGTAATATTATTCGACGTAACTACATACATCATATGGTAGGTAAAACAATTATGCAAGCAGCAATTCGTACAGATGGAGGGCAAACGGGAACACTAATTGCCGAAAACTTACTGTATAAATGTACATCGCAAGGGATACTTACCAAGCTAGATAATAAAGTAGAAAACAATATTGTAGTCGATATAATTGCACCGCCACGAGGTTACTATCTTTCTGTAAGAGAAGGTCCTTTAACCGGAGCATCCATCAAGCGAAATATCTTATATTCTTCATCTGATACATGTCGTTTTATAGATGAGTTACCTCCAGGTAAAGCAGGAAGTAGTGAGGATCGTCGTGGACGATCGCTTGCGCGCGTAATGGATGCAGATACTGATTATAATATCTATTTCTGCAAAGCTAATCATACTAAAGGTCAAGCTCTTTTAGAAAAAAATCAAAAAAATGGGGTTGACAAAAATAGTAAAGCTGTAGACCCAATGTTCGTTGATCCTGAAAATGGGGATTTTAGTTTAAAACCAGATTCTCCTGCATTGAAGATGGGTATTGTTCCATTCGATATGTCTAAAATGGGATTGCGTACTAAACCCTAAAAGTACTTGATGTCAACCGAAATAATAGTTATGTACCTGAAAGCCTGTTTATAGAAAATTTATTTTGGGTATGTAATATTCCTTAAAATCTACAAAACAAAATCTACATGAAAACAAAATCTTTATTAGGTAAAAGCGAATTGTTAAAATTGTTGTTTTTATCATCTTTATTTGCCTCAATATCAAGGGCAAAAACAAATGTAATAACAAGAGTATTTATTATTTCCATTTGCTTATTCTCTGCAATTAAGCTAGATGCACAAGATCTGGATCCTGATTTAGGTTTACGTGCTAATTGGCTTAGAGGAACTTGGGGGCTTAACTGGAAACCTGTTGATTTACAGAATGGCGTGCATGAAGGTATATCAATTCAGCCTTTTCTAGATCAGATAAGTCATATAAATTCGATTGACTATATTCAAGTACACCTTGGAGAGTCATCTATTAAGTCTCCTGTACATTTTGGTCCTCACCCTTTGCTAGAGAGTTTCTGGCAAGGAGATACTGATATAAGTGGTGAGATAATTAATCTAGTGGTTCCACGTGCATCATATGGCGAAGATCCTTTCCTTGAGATTATTCAGGCAGTGCATCAAAATGGGATGAAGGTGATGGTTTATGTGAATAGTTCAAATATGCTTAATCGTGATGGGGATGTTAATCCAGAATCTATTCCTAATATAACGGAGCGTTGGAAAGCTTGGTGTGATACTGATCCTGAAGCTCAGGCTTTTATAGCGAGTCAATCCTACCATACTGGTGTGTGGGATGCGGATACAGAAACGTATGTGGATGCTTCTGATACCTATCCTAATCGTAAATACATGTTTTGTTATGCTGAATTTGTACTTAAAGTATATGCAATGCGCTATGGAAAGTTGATTGATGCTTGGTGTTTCGATTCAGGAAGTTACATGGTGTTGAGTGGTGACAATGCAACCAATGGCGTTTATGAAGATCAAATGATATATCTTGCATTTGCAGAGGCTGTGCGTGCAGGAAACCCCGATGCTGCGTGTTCATTCCAAAATAGTCCAAATAGAGTTACGGAGGAGTTGAATCCTTTTTCTGAAGCCACGCATGCGGATGATTATATGTTCGGCCATCCATATAATGGTGGTAAAAATGGAGGGAGCCATGAGGGTGATCCGTCCAATTACGACAGAAATTACGCTCATATCGAAAAGATGATTGAAACGGACGGATATGCGCATCGAGGCAGTGATGCACATGAGTGGACTTGGGACGACAATGTGATTGCTCATTACGATCCACCAATGAGTACTACTTCGTGGAATGGAGGATATACAATGGCATTCACTGATGATGAATTTAATCTGTGGAACTTGCAGGCTATGCAAAATAATGGAGCTATCTCTTGGGGCTTGCCTTTGGTAGGTAAAAGTTCAGGCATTAGTGATAAATTAGTGGCTAATGATGTGGCTTTGGCTCAATTAAATCAAATGGACGCTCATTTGAAAGAGCTCGAATCTCCAGGGGCACCAAACTGGTCTAGAGCAGAAACTTATTTACCTGTAGTAAATATTGGGGAGGATTTTTCTAGAGATTTAGTTGATGGCGTTGATTTTTGGGACTCTGAAGGTGACGAGATATTGAATGTAACAATTGTGAATGATGGAAATGCACCATCATGGTTATCTGTCGGTAAATCAACATCAGAAACAGGAACCTGGACTTTAAGTGGTAGCCCAACTGAGACTGAAAATACTGAATATGAATTTACTTTACAGGTAGAGGATGCACAAGGTGCTTCAGATAGAGTAGTAGATTTAAGCATTATTGATGCTGGAAATATTGCTGTTACTGAAATACTGCTTTCTCCAAATAGTGCTTCGTTATATTTAGGTGATACCAAGCAACTTTTTGTAATCATTTATCCGAGTGATGCAAGTGATAAAGACTATGTATGGGCAACAAGTGATGAATCAATTGCAACGGTAACGGATGGTTTGGTTACTGCAGTAGCTGAAGGTACTGTTACCATCTCAGCAACTACAAATGATGGAGGATTTGTAGGCGAATGTGTAATTTCTATAACAGAAAGAATTGATGTTACTGGTATGGAGATTTCTTCTACTAGTGAATCTTTTGACTGGCCAGGTAAAACATTAACGCTAACAGCTAACGTATTACCAGTTGATGCAACCAATCAAAATTTTACTTGGAGCAGTGACGCCCCTGATGTAGCTACAGTAGATATCTATGGCGTAGTATCTTCATTGAGTGAAGGGACTGCAATTATTACTGCAGAATCAGAAGATGGACAATTTACAGCTACATGTGAAATAACTGTTGTTATTGATTATGAGGTTGGAGATTTTGTTCCTGTTGAGATTTTTGCAACTAATAATACAGATTATGGGGTAAGTACCGTTGCAGTTATGACCTCAGAAACCGTAATAGCCCCAGATGGTATAGCAACTTTTCAGATGTCGATTGATGTTACACCTGAAACAGGAAAAGGTATTAATACTGGAGCTTCTGGTGGGATAGCTGAAAAAAATGCTTGGGGACTTGGAGGAGATGATAGAGATGATACTAAGGTAGATATTTTTTATGGTGAATTGGGAGATGTAGTAGAGGTTAATAATATTCAAATAGTAAACTTTGAAGCCAATGGTGGCGACATGATTTTTGAAGATTTTGGAGATATCGTTTTTGGTTCTATTACATTAATTAACGGACAGTCAGCAGGAAAGGATGCTGTGGCTTATACAATAAATAATACTCCAACAGATCTTGGTAATTTAGCATCAAATCCTTTTGTACTCGATTTACAAGATGCTTACGAATTTTCTATTGGAGTTGGAACTAGTGCTGATCAAACAAAAAACAAATGGAGTGTGGCTAGTGTGACTGTAAAGTATTCAGTAGGAGGTTCTACCAGTATTGATAGCGACAACAAAACCTTAAATCCTTTAGCATTTAATATTTATCCGAATCCATCTAAAGGTACTGTTTTTGTGACTTTGGAAGAAGAACAACATACCATTTATGAAGTTTATTCTTTAAGTGGAGAAAAACTACTTCAAGGAACTGCCTATGGATCATTAGAGTTGGACATGAGTATGTTTAGCGAAGGAATTTACCTCATTAAAATCGAATCTGATAAAGCGGTGAATACCAAGAAGATTACTTTGAATTAATTGGTATTTTAGTTCAAAAATTTAATGTCACCATTTAATTTACTTGGTAACCAGATTAAATGGTGACAATTTTATGCACCAAGGTCAATACACCTTTGGTACAACAAAAAAAATCGAATGAAACGTACCATGATTAATTATTAAACACCTGGCTGCCGTTGGGCACAGGGTAATGATCAGAAGGCTTCGTAACTTCGTGTCCATCAGTCTTAATTCTTGACACTAATTGTTTTAACGCATGAAAAATGTTAAATTAAAATCGATAATAATAGTAGCATTGATAGCAATAAGTTTTTGCAGCTGTGCAAAAAATACGGTCCAAGCCGACTTTTATGTGTCTCCCAATGGTTCCGATAATTGGTCCGGCACATTGGCCGAACCTAATTCAGAAGGAACAGATGGTCCTTTTGCCACATTGGATCGTGCTAGAGAGGCAGTGCGAGAACTTAAACAGCATAAAACAAAGGACATTCTTGTCCATATTCGTGAAGGAAACTATCAGGTAAAAGAAACAATTGTGTTTGGCTTGGAAGATTCAGGAGAAGGAGAATCAACAATTACATACGCTGCTTACTCTGGAGAAAATCCTATTTTCAGTTCAGGACTTGAAATAGCAGATTGGAAAAAAGTTACGGAAGACCTTCCTGGTTTACCTGCCGAAGCTAAAGGAAAAATTTTAGTAGCAGAAGTGTCGCATAAGTTTAAAACTCTTTATGATGAAACGGGTATGTTGCCAAGGGCTCAATCTAAGCGCTTTGTTCCTTTAAAGGGCAGCTCTAATACTAAACTTTTATTTCCGAAAGGTAAAATGAAGGACTGGGATAATGTTGAAGATGTAGAAATATTAGTACGTCCCACACGAGATTGGATGATGAACATATTACCTCTCTCATCAATTGATGCTGATGCAGGCATTGCTCATACTGCCATAGAGGCAACTTACGGAATGAATAAAAAAGGGTGCTGGGTAGAAAATGTGTTGGAGGAGTTGGATGAGCCAGGCGAATGGGTACTCAATTCAAAAGAAGGTAAATTGTACCTATGGCCACGAAATAATAGCAAAGTGGTAGCACCTCAATTGATCGAATATTTTTTAGTGAAAGGTAAAATAGCTGAAGATGAGCCTAAGGATATTCCTGCGCGTAACATACGCTTTAGTGGATTGACGTTTAAACACGGAGATCGATATACTTTAGATGAGGATGATGCCGGTTTGCAACATGATTGGGACATGTTGGATAAGGATAATGCCCTTGTCCGTTTCCGAGGTGCTGAGAATTGCGCAATCGAAAAATGTCACTTTCTACATAGTGGTAGTGGAGCCATCCGTGTTGATCTGTACGGACAAAATAATAACATCTCAAATAACCATATTGAGCAAATGGGAGGCGGAGGTATTCTATTGTGTGGGTATGGTCCTGGTACAAAAGATGTCAATAAAAAGAATACAGTCTATAATAATCATGTACACGATATTGGCATAATTTATTGGCACTCACCAGGTATTTTTCTTTGGAATAGTGGCGAAAATCATGTGTATAACAATTTAATTTATGATGGTAATTATTGCGGGCTAATAGTTTCAGGCTGTGTAATTAGGTTTTTTACCCATTCTAATAAACGCGAACAATGCAGGGCTATTCGCTGGCACGAGATTGGCGAGTTGCCAAAAGAATTAACGCCAGACGATGTACGAGCATACTGGCACAGCCGAAATAACATTATTGAGTACAATGAAATTCATCACGTCATGAAAAAACTAGGTGATGGCAATGGAATTTACATTCGGGCGGCTGGTCCGGGAAACATTATACGTCGTAATTATGTGCATCATTTGGTTGCAGAAACAGGAAAACAGAGCGGAATAAGAACAGACGGAGGACAAATGGATGTTCTTATAAGTGAAAATTTGATCTATAAATGTACCTCGCAAGGAATGACTTTGAAACTCAACAATCGTTTCGAGAATAATATCATTGCAGATGTTACAGAGCCACGTTTGGTTTATTTAAAACTGGTAGAGGGACCTATGACAGGAGCTAGTAATAAGCGCAATATATTTTATGCTGTTAATGATGGTTGTACTTTTATTTCGCAACCAGGTAAAGGAAAAGGCTTGGTTGGCGAGGATAGTAGAGGGCGAGTGACAGCTACGATTAAAGATGTAGATTCCGATTTCAACATCTTTTATTGTAAAGAAAACAATAACCTTGCAGAACAAACATTATCAAGTCTTCAAAAAGACTACAATTCTGATCTCAATAGTTTAGCCACAGATCCTCTGTTCGTAGATCCCGAAAATGGCGATTTCAGGTTAAAGCCAGAGTCTCCCGCCTTAAAAATGGGCTTTGTTCAATTCGATATTACAAAAGTTGGTTTACAATAGAAAAACTTAAATGAAACATCTAATTCATTAATATTTAAATACTGCTACTATGAATAATCATTTTCTTCGAAATCTCTGGGTGGGGTTATTGCTGTTCATAATCATAAATCCATTTATTGTATTAGCACAGGAAAAACCCAATGTAATAATTGTAATTACCGATGATCAGGGAATGGGAGATCTTTCATGTATGGGAAATCCTTATGTTAAAACACCTAACATTGATGAATTTTATAAAGAAGCCGTTCGTTTTACCAATTACCATGTGTCAACAACCTGTGCACCCACGCGTGGGTCATTAATGACGGGGAGGCACACCAATCGTGTAAATGTTTTTCATACAATTACTGGGCGGTCACTACTTTTTGAAGATGAAGTGGTTCTTCCTCAGGTTTTTGCCCAAAACGGATATACTAACGGTATGTTTGGTAAATGGCATTTGGGAGATAATTATCCATATCGTCCTGAAGATAGAGGTTTTCATGAAGTTGTGCGCCATGGTGGCGGAGGTATTGCTCAAGGGCCTGATTACTGGGGAAATGATTATTTTGATGATACCTTTTGGCATAATGGTGAACTTGAACAATACAAAGGATATTGCACAGATGTGTTTTTTTATGAGGCACTTAAATTTATTGAAACCAACAAAAACAATCCTTTCTTTTGCTATATATCAACAAATGCGCCTCATGCTCCACTAAATCTTCCTGAAGAATATTACAATCAATATAAGAATATAGATGATATTCCTGAGCGGATTAAACGATTCTATGGGATGATCACCAATATTGATGATAATTTTAAAATATTAGAAAATAAATTGGATGCCTTAGGCATAGCAGATAACACAATTCTCATTTTTACCACCGATAATGGAACAGCTGGTGGGAACAAAGTATTCGATGCAGGACTGAAAGGAAGTAAAGGACAAGTTACCGAAGGTGGTCATCGTGTTCCTTTGTTTATTCGCTGGCCAAACGGTAATCTCACAGGCGGCAAAGATATTGACAACCTGGTGGCTCATTATGATTTGCTGCCAACTTTTGTAGATTTACTTGGTCTGGATTTTACACCGGTAAAACCACTCGATGGAAAGAGTTTACAACCACTACTTTACGATGCTAAACCTAATTGGACAAATAGGATTTTGTACATGGATACACAGCGGATGCAAAATCTTATAAAGTATAAATCCTACGTTGTAATGGATGATAATTGGCGTTTGGTGGATGGTAAAGAATTACACAATATGAATTCTGATAGAAGCCAAACAGAAAATGTAATTAACCTGTATCCTGAAGTAGCTGCTAGGCTAGCTGTTGGATATGAAACATGGTGGCAATCAATAATGTCAGAAGATCCTAACGAAAGATATGCTTACATAAAAGTAGGATCACCCAAAGAGAATCCTAGCAGAATATCAGCGCATGATATGTTTACCGGTAAGCATGCAGGTTCATGGCATCAACATGGTGCTGCAAAAGCGGTTCAGGCTACTGGAAGATGGAAAATTGAGTTCGTAGAGGATGGAGAGTATGCAATTTCCCTTCGTAGGTTTCCAAGAGAAAGTGGCTTGGCAATAAATGAGACATTTGCAGCTGTTGAAGATGTTGTTGAAAAGGAAAGACCTATGCCAGCCAGTGTGAAAACAGATTTTGAAAAGGCGTTTTTGTATGTTGCCAACCTCAATAAAAACATTCCCATTCAACCCGGGCAAGAGGAAGTCACTTTCAATGGAAATATACCTGCCGGAAAATACGACATGGAAGCCCAGCTAATTGACAAAGACGGTAAAGTGCACCCTGCTTATTATTTATATATCGAAAAACTTTAGAAAACGCCAAGATATGTTACTAAATAAAAAAGTGATTCTGTTGATGACGGTTCTTTTCCTGTTTCAATTAAGTTGCCATAGCCAAAATAAGGATATTAAGTTTGTCGATTTCATCACTGAAACTTCAGGGAAAGTAGATTTTGGAAAAACTGATGTTTCGGCTTATACACCAGAAATAAGAGAAAACATGAAAAAACTGTACGAAGATAAGTTCGGCATGTTTGTTCATTGGGGACCTTATGCCCAGCTGGAAGGTATGTGGAAGGGTGAAAAAGTAAGTGCTGAATGGATCATGAAAAGAGGTCCAATATCTATACAAGATTACGAAAGAGAAGCAGCAGGTAAATTTAAACCGGAAAAATTTAATGCCAACGATTGGATTGACATCGCAGAGAATGCGGGTATGAAATTCATTGTGCTGACAGCCAAACACCACGATGGATTTGCCATGTATAAATCTGCACATTCATATAATTTGGTGGATTTTGCAGGTTTTGGAAGGGATATCTTTAAAGAATTATCTGCTGCATGTGCCAAAAGAGACATGAATCTGGGCTTTTATTATTCTCAAAGTCAGGATTGGCATGAGAAAGGCGGAGTAGGTAACGATTGGGATTTTGATGGTGTTTTAAAACCACAAGAAGATTTCGATGATTATTTTACCCATAAAGTAGCTATGCAAGTAGAAGAGCTTTCTAAAAATTATGGCGATATTTTTATGGTTTGGTTCGATACTCCTATTCAAATGGACGACGACAAGTGCCAGTTGTTGATGGATATTGTAAAAGAGAATCAACCGGGAGCTCTGGTAAACTCTCGTTTGGGTAACGGATTTGGTCATTTTGATGTTTCTATTGATAATGGCAAAACTCCAAGTGTGAGCACAGCAACGTGGTTGCCAGATTTAAAAGTGCCATGGCAAACACACGAATCGGTTACTGTAGGTGGTTGGGGTTATACAAAATTTGGTGGCGATATCGATCGTTCGGCCAGTTACTCCGATTTTATTTATAGTTTTTGCCGCATTGTTGGTAACGGAGGTGTGTATTTATTAAATGTAGCACCTCGTCCTGATGGAACCATTCCGCAGTCGCAGGCCAATAGTTTACGTGCGATAGGTGAGTGGCTCGAAGTAAATGGAGAGGCCATTTACGGTGCCGACCCAAGCCCGTTAAAGTTCCCTCCTTATGCCATTACCAGTAAACCCGGAAATATATATTTACATCTGCAAGATTTGGTGCAAACACAGATTGAGCTTAATGGCATTTTGTCAAAAGTGCAGAAGGCATATTGTTTAGCTGATAAATCACAACAAAGTTTACGATTCAAACAGGAAAAAGATATTTTGAATATTTCTGTCCCCGAGGAACTTCATCAGCCTAAAGTAACCGTAGTTGTGTTGGAAATTGAAGATGAAGTGGCAAAGGTAATAGACGAAACGCTCCAACAAGAAGAAGATGGTTCTATAAAAATGCCAGTTTCAAAATGTGAGTTTGCCATTCGACGTATCAGCTACGACTACGAAAAGCTGGTAACACATAGGTGGGGGGAGAATATTAAACAAGGTTTAATTTGGACGGTGAATGTAAAACAACCAGGTTCTTTTAAAGTGATAAGTGAAGATTCAGGAGACGAAGGTTTTGTGTACAACTTGATTTCAGGAAAAGACATCCTGGAGTTAAATGCAAAGGGGCACATCGGAAAATTAACCAAGAAGGAACAGGAAGGAAGATTGTTTTTGGACAAAGGAATGCATCAAATCAAAGTATATCCTAAAGTACCTACATCAAAAGCAACCAAACACAATTATCAATTCAAAGGTTTGGAGTTAATTCTCACCAAGTAATCATTATTATATGCTATCTATTATGTCACGTCATATTACTTTTGTTCTTCTTTCTCTATTTGTATGTACCATAGGTACTAAGGCACAAACAAAACCTAATATTATTTACATTTTGGCAGATGATTTGGGTATTGGTGATTTAAGTATTTACAACAAAATAGTCAAATACATACTCCGCATCTCGATGAATTTGGTTCTCAAGGTATGGTTTTAACTGATGCTCATACTTTATCATCATGCGCATCCCTACAATTTCTGGAACTGACATTTGTGATAAAACTAGACTGTGATAGATGGGCTTAAAGAGTTTGCTCTTTAAAAGGTTATTAAGTTGATTTTTCCATAATATATAAGTTACTAATATGAGATTAAACATCAGAAGCATACAAGTAATAACTATTGGCTTACTATTATTTTTGGCTCTATCAGGATGTGATAACAATAAGCCAATAGAATTATATGTTTCTATTGAAGGAAACGATCATGCAACAGGCGCTATCACCAATCCTTTTGCAAGCATTCCTAAAGCGGTTGAGGCTGTTCGTGCCTTACGAGCAAAAGGGAATCACTATCCTGCCACTATTTATCTTCGTGAGGGTAAACATCAACTAACTCAAACCTTGGTGCTTGGGCTCGAAGATGGATTAAGCTCGGTAGCAGAAAAGGCTATTTCGGAAAAGCCAGGAGCTAGTCAATTGGTACAACCTTATTTGAAATTTGCTGCCTATCCGGGTGAGGAACCAGTAGTTAGTTCAGGAATTCCTATTACCGGATGGAAAAGGTTGGAAACTGATCATTCCGAATTACCACATCTTGCTAAAGGTAAAGTTTGGGTTGCTGACCTTCCTAAAGGTATATATAGGTTTTACACCTTATATGATGAGAAAGGAAGATTAAATCGTGCAAGAGCTGAGGGGTTTGTGCCTACCAAGGATGGAGATAAAAGAACCATCTATTTTCCTAAAGGAAAAATCAAAAAATGGGATAACCTGAAAGATGTAGAATTAAATATTAGGCCGCGACGAGCTTGGGCAATAAATATGCTTCCCATAGGTATGGTTGATGAAGAAAAAGGGATGGCAAAAACTAAGGTTACGGCAACCTACGAAATGTCTCCTTTATCCGCTTGGGTGCATACCAAGGATGGTTGTTCTGCTTGGATTGAAAATACCTTGGAAGCCATGGACGAACCTGGGGAGTGGGTGATTAACTCTGAAACTCGTAAAGTTTATTTGTGGCCATCCAATCCTTCAGAGGATGGCGCTCCAAAGGGGATTTTAGCACCTTCAGTAACTGAACTTATTCGTGTTGAAGGAGAAGTTGATTACTCAGGAAAAAGAGATAAACCAGTGGTTGGAATTGTTTTTTCAGGAATTACTTTTTCTCACGCCGATCGTCGTGCATGGCTTGATGATGAAGACCAACTAGGGTGGGGAATGCAGCACGATTGGGATATGTTTGATAGGCCAACTGCAGCACTACGTTTTAGAGGTGCTGAGCATTGCCAGGTTATCAATTGTAAATTTGTAAACTCTGGCGGTTCTGGTGTACGTTTCGATTTGCATGCGCAACAAAATAAGGTAGAGGATTGCGAGTTCGCTCATTTAGGCGAAGCTGGTATTTTGTTGGCTGGTTATGGACCAGGAACTAAAGATGTAAATCATCATAATTCTATTATAAACAACCACATACATCACTTTAGTGAAATAACTTGGCACTCTCCGGGAATATGGGCTTGGCAGAGCGGTTACAACCATATAGCACACAATTATATTCATCATAGCGGTTATGCGGCTATTATGCTGACCAATAGAGTAGAGCCCGACAGAAAAGTAAATGGAGAAGGAGGAAGAACTGTAAGACATCATGAAATTCCAAAGGATATTATCCATAATACAAAAGAAACTTATGAAAACTGGAAGATTCGTGAAAAGTACAATCATTCTCGTCATAATGTAGTTGAATACAACGAAATATCTCATTCGGTGCAATTACTTTCTGATGGAAATGGTATTTATATTTCAGGAGCAGGAACAGGTAATATGATTTGTTACAATTATATCCATAACAACGAAGAACATTCTATGCCATCTGCTATCCGATGCGATGACGACCAGCATGAAACGACTATATACGGAAACGTGTTAGCCAATAATTATGGTTTTGCAGCTTGTATTGTTTCAAAGGGTGTTAACCATGTTATCAATAATTTTATTGTGAATCCATTAGTTGCTCCTCGTTATGGTTATGTGAGTTACGAATGGGTGAGTGTAAAAGGTTCTAAAGTTTATAATAATATAATTGTTAGTCATCCTGAGGGAGGAAATGCTCATGGAGAAAGACCAAGAATGAACCAGAAACCATATGATGGACTACCATTATTGGCTGAAATAGAAATGGACTCAAACCTATATTATAATCCCACAAATAATAATTGGATGAATAAACATTTGACTGAAATGAGCAAATCAGGTAATGAACAAGCAAGTATTTTTGCCGATCCTATGTTTACGGATATCAATAATGGAGACTTTAGTTTTAAAGAGGGTAGTCCGGCTTTAAAATTAGGGATTGAACCTTTAGATATTTCAAAAATGGGATTGAAGAAATAGCAATTAATCAGAACAATTTATTAAATCTATCGAAAATGAAAAAAATAGTAATAGCAAACGACCATGCCGGAACAGAATTAAAATTTAAACTCATTAGTTTCTTACAAAATAAAGGTTTCGAGGTAATTAATTTGGGGACTGACACAATGGATTCGGTAGATTATCCTACTTATGTACATCCTTTAGCAGGGTTTGTTGAAAGCAAAAAGGCGGAGTTTGGTGTGCTCATTTGTGGCAGTGCACAAGGGGTTGCTATAACAGCTAATAAACATGCAAACATAAGAGCTGCTGTTTGCTGGAAAAAAGAAATAGCATCGCTTGCCAGACAACACAATAATGCCAATGTGCTCTGTTTACCTGCTCGATTTTTAGAAGAAAATGAGGCCTATGAAATTACGCAGGCATTTTTAGCCACAGAATTTGAAGGAGGAAGGCATCAGAAAAGAGTTGATAAAATTTCAATTATTTAAGTTTTCGAGATCTTTATACAGCATTGAAAAACAATAACAATGAAAAATATAATAATACTTTCTCTTATACTATTTATAACGTCAGTATCACAAATGTGTGCGCAACAGCGGAGGTCAAACCCCATTGTAAGCCATATGTTTACAGCCGATCCCTCAGCACATGTATGGGAAGATGGACGTTTGTATATTTATCCTTCAACAGATGTTGCTCCTTCTAAAGGATATAAAACAATGGATGGCTATCATGTATTTTCTACCGATGATATGATTACATGGACAGACCACGGTCAAATTCTTCATTCAAGCCAAGTTGAATGGGGACGGAAAGAAGGGGGATTTATGTGGGCACCCGATTGCGCATATAAAGATGGTACCTACTATTTTTATTTTCCGCACCGCACGGGTAACGGAAGAGAAACATGGAAAATAGGAGTGGCTACAAGTACAAGTCCAACTTCTGGTTTTGAGGTTCAGGGTTATATAAAAGGAATAAAGCCTTTAATAGATCCCTGTGTTTATATTGATGATGATGGTCAGGCATACTTATTTCAGGGTGGCGAAGGAGATCCCACAGGATATAAGTTAAAGGAAAATATGATGGAAATTGATGGTGAAGCTCATTCCATTGAAGGTTTAGATGGCTTTAGAGAAGGTTTGTGGATGTTTAAGCGAAAGGGAATTTACTACATCATTTATCCTGATGATTTTCCTAAACGAAATAAAATGCGATATGCCATGAGTGATAACCCTTTGGGGCCTTTTAAAAACAACGAAGTATTTGTGGGTAGCACCGATGTAATAACAATGCATGGTTCTGTGGTTGAATATAAGGATCAATGGTATGTGTTTTATCACAACGGAAATCTTTCCGGTGGAATTCCTACAAATCGATCTATGTGTTTCGATCCTATCTATTTTAACGAAGATGGAACCATTAAAATGGTTGAACAAACCCTTGGAGTAGAGTTGCCTACTTTTCATGCGGAAATTAATTTCAATGAAATGTTCGGATCCATAGATACGGGTGAATATACTACCTCGGATTTGAACAAGCATGGTATTCAATTAAATGCCATATCTTCCATTCAAATTCCCGAGGGCTATGTTGTTGAATGCTTCGAAAAGGATAAATTCAAGGGTAAAAGCTGGATTTTTAAGGAAGATAGAATCGATTTGAATGAAATGGCTTGTAGTGATAAGATTTCATCAATAAAAATTTCGAAGGTTAAAGCGGATAACTTGGTAAAAAACCCATCATTTGAGCTAACAACGCAAAAGCTGGTTAAGTATTGGAGAAGTAAAAGTGTGCAGTGCATTAGTCAATTAGATAATACAGCCAAAGGATATTATTCTCTTCAATACAAAGGTAAAGGAAGCCCAAGAGAAATAGTTCAACAGGTAAATATTATGCCCAATACCGACTATAAATGTAGCGTTATGCTTAAAGTTAAAGCAGATACAAAAGGTAAGGTAATATTTGATGCCAGCGGAGCCTTTGACGAAAGCTGTAAGTTTGAAATGGATGCAAATGTAAAAGCTAACGAATGGCTTGAGTTTGAAGGTACATTTAACAGTGGTGAAGCAAATGTTATAAAGTTAAGATGTACAACATCATCTGATTTTGACGGGCATTGCTATTGGGATAATGTATCTCTTATAAAGCTATAAAAAAATATCTTGAATACAGCTACAATATTTGATCCTACGGTATAATTGCCAATGAATTCCAGAACGCACTTTAATGTTCTTTTTCTATTATAATCAAAAGAAAAATTTACCCTTAGTTATTATTTTAAAATATTAGATCTAAATCTATAGAGATGAAAAAACTAAAAATCTATTTTATTGCTCTATTATTGGTAGCAATTTTTGTAAA
Source organism: Saccharicrinis sp. 156 (assembly GCF_050589685.1). NCBI lineage: Bacteria > Pseudomonadati > Bacteroidota > Bacteroidia > Marinilabiliales > Marinilabiliaceae > Saccharicrinis > Saccharicrinis sp. 156. Next base: position 207,327 of record NZ_JBNGOS010000001.1, on the reverse strand, counting down.
AACAGATGCACAATCTTTAAAAGGAACTCGTCCTAATATAATTTTTGTAATTACCGATGATCAGGGAATGGGCGATTTAAGCTGTATGGGAAACCAGGTGCTAAAAACGCCTTTTATCGACAACTTTTACAAAAATTCAACTCGGTTTACTGATTTTCAAGTCAGTCCAACCTGTGCACCTACACGATCGGCTCTTATGAGTGGAAGAGTTCCGTTCAAAAATGGTGTAACGCATACCATATTTCAAAGAGAACGAATGGCACCAGATGTTTTTACATTACCACAAGCCTTGCAGACAGCAGGATACAAAACAGGTTTATTTGGTAAATGGCACTTAGGTGATGAAGAAGAATACCTGCCTACAAATAGGGGATTCAACGAAGTATTAATGCATGGAGCAGGAGGTATTGGACAGACTAAATATGGCGATTTTCCGGCCAACGAAATCAATCCCTATTTCGATAATGTACTGCTTCATAATGATACTATAGTTCAAACCAAAGGATTCTGTACCGATGTGTTTTTTAATTCGGCATTGGCTTGGATCAAAGGTCAACATGAAGCCCAAAATCCATACTTTGCCTACGTTTCACTAAATGCGCCTCATGGTCCTTTTATTGCTCCCGATAAATATAAAAAACGTTTTTTAGATATGGGTTATGATAAAACAACTGCGGGTAGATATGGTATGATTGAAAACATTGACGATAATTTTGGTATGATGATGCAAAAACTAGAAGACTGGAATGCATTAGATAATACCTTGGTTATTTTTATGACAGATAATGGAGCTACTCACTTAAAAGGAACGCTTAACGGAGAAAATGTAACGCACTTTAATTACAATATGAAGGGCGCTAAAAATTCTCCTCACGAAGGAGGAACACATGTGCCTGCATTTTGGTATTGGAAAGGAAAAATAAAAAAAGGTGTTGATATTGATGCATTAACTGCTCATATCGATTTATACAAAACGTTTTGTGAGCTTACAGGTGCTAAAATTCCTACAGACCATCAAATCGTATCAGGGAAATCTTTAGTGTCATTGTTAGACAATCCTAATGCAGATTGGCCAGATAGAAACCTGTTTATTCATTGTGGTAGATGGAAGACAGGAGAAGTAGAAAAAGCCAAGTATGTAAAATGTGCTGTTAGAAGTCAAGAATGGCGCTTGATTAACAACAAAGAGTTATATAATATCTCAAATGATCCGGGACAAAAGTATAATGTGGCAGACAGTAATCCTGATGTATTAAAAGAGCTACAGGCGGTTTATAATCCATGGTGGGAAAGTGCAGTTCCACTAATGGTTAATGAGGGTTTACCACTTGTTAAACCCGAAGATCAACCATTCGCAAAGCGTTACAATAAACAAATGAAAGAGTATGGAATTCCAGAATGGGCTCCATCTAGTATTGAATAGTTTGTGATGTAAAATGGCAGCCACATCGTTAACATCCTGAATTCAAAATTTGATATCAATTCAGGTTAATCAATATATTATAATTAAACAAGGGTTCAATTCTCCAAGGAAGTTCACTTTAAAAGACGATATCGGTGAAACCAAAAATATTATTGGTGATTATCCTGAAAAAGCAGTTCAATTAAAGCAAGCCTTAAAGAAAATCATTTTAGATGGACGAAGCACTGCTGGAAAAAAACAGGCAAATGAAGGAATGGACAGTTGGATACAAATTGGAGATATTATCAATTAGTTTTTTATAAAAGCAGAAATGCTAAATGCTTAATTTTTTTGTATGATAAAGTTGATGAAGAATATTCTGTGTTGGTTAATGATGTTTTTGGCCTTATTTTCTGGAGCGAAATTGTCTGCACAAAATCAAATACAGGTAAAAGAGAGCCTAATTCATCCGTATTGGGCACCAAAAACTTGGTCAATTCGCGCAGATGATATTACCACTATTATGGGATTTAGAGCTGAACTAAGTGGACAATTAAACCACCTAGAACGTCCTACTCCTATGGTAGTTAATAATGCTTTTATTCGCGGATTTCTTACAAAAGATGATGTGATGACCTGGACCGTAGATGCTCCTTCTGATGCCGAGTATAGTGTAGCGTTATTATATACAGGCAGCAACAATATTCTTTCCAAATCTACCTTCGAAGTTAAAACAGAATCTTCGGTAATAATTGAAAAAGCGCAAATAAAAAATTGGGAAACTCGTCCCATTGTTCAACGACATTATTTATCGCAAAATATAAAACTTAAAAAAGGGATTAATAAAATAAGTTTTCGATTAGTAACTTTTGGCGAAGAAAAACAACACCAAGAAAATGCTGAAATTAAAGCCAATGCAAACATCAAACCTAACCCATTTGCCTTTTGGTCTATTGAGATGGTACAACCAAAAGCTTTAGTGGCTATAAAGGAGCGTGCCAAAGCAATGAAAGCGGATGTGCAATGGATGGTGGATGGAAAATATGGCCTTTTTGTGCATTTTTCATCAGGCTCGGTTCCTTTTAATGGTGGTCTAAAATTAGGAGATCAATACCAAAATATCGTTAATAATTTCGATGTCGATGCATTTGTAGATAAAGTAGTTGAAATTGGAGCTTCTTGGGTATGTTTTACCTGTGCGCATGGAACTCAACATTGGCCAGGTCCAAGTAATACCATCGATAAATTAAAACCAGGGTTTACTTGTGAACGCGATCTCATAAGAGAACTTATTGATGGTTTAGGAAAACATCATATTCGACTCATGCTGTATTATAATCCCAATAGTGGAATGGAGGATTTGTACGGAAATACATATGGTCATGGAAAAAGGCCAGATCCAAAAGGTTATTTTAATTTTCTCGAAGCTCACTTTCGTGAGGTTAGTCTTCGCTATGGCGAGGATCTAGCAACTACAGCAGGATATATCGATGATTGCGGATGGAAAGTATATCAACTTGATCCTCCATGGGAAAAATTTGCAAAAGCCATAAAAGCTGGTAACTCTAATGCTTGCATAGGTTTTAGCCAAAACTTATTTCCTAGATTAACGCCGTTTAGCGACTTAGTTGTCTCTGATGGATCGGGAAGAGTACCCGAAATTCAAGTTCCTTTTTTATTTGAAGAAGGAGGCCAGTTAGAAGGTCAATACCCTGCCAGCTGGTTTTATATGGATGGTTGGTCTAGTAAAACAGGCAATGGTGTTTTTACCCAAAAACCTAAATTCTCTACCGAAAAGTATATCGAAATTTTTAAAAAAGCAGATGCTGAAAATGTACCTATAACAATAAATCTAGCTATGACTCCTGATGTAAATAAGGATCATCCCATTTTTAATCCGGCTTGTATTGAAATAATGAAACAGGTACGAAAAGCTGTGAAAGGTTATTAATAAAAAACCACAAATAATTAATATGAATATTTATAAACTGAGTACTCTAATTCTTATAGCTTTTGTGTTTAATGTTGCACAGGCAGCTGATATATATGTAAGTACTAAAGGATCAGATTCAAATAAAGGAACAAAGAAGAAGCCTTTTGCTACTCTTTTAGCTGCAAAAAATGCTGCTCAAAAATATGCAGGTAAAGAGTCCGTAACTATACATGTTCAAGATGGTGTGTATTATTTAAGCGAAACGCTGGTTTTTGAACCCAAAGATTCTGGATCAGAGAAGTACCCAATACTGTATAAAGCCATTAACGAAGGCGGCGCTGTACTAAGTGGAGGAACCATGCTCGAACTTACATGGAAACCTTATCTTGATGGAATTTATCAGGCCAACACACCCAAAAACTTGAGCATCGATCAACTATTTGTGAATGGAAAAAACCAACGAATGGCTCGTTATCCAAACTACGATGCTACAAAAAAAACAGATGCCTACCAGGGATATGCAGCTGATGCTTTTTCAAAAGAACGAGCGGCTGGGTGGAAGAATCCTGAGGGTGGATATATTCATGCTATGCACACCAAGCGCTGGGGCGGATATCATTACATCATCACCGGAAAAAATGCTAGTGGTGAGGTAAGCTACGAAGGAGGTTGGCAAAATAACAGAAAAATGGGTATGCACTCAGATTTTCGTATGGTAGAAAATATTTTTGAAGAATTAGATGCTGCTGGTGAGTGGTTTCATGATGCAGAGGCCAATGTATTGTATTACAAGCCTGAAACTAATACAGAATTGTCGAAAGCTAAGGTTGAAGTTGTTCGCCTAAGTCACTTACTTGAGTTTCAGGGGACAGAAGCATCACCCGTTAAGTACATTACTTTACAAGGCTTTGTAGTAAAACATGCTGCACGTACTTTTATGGATTGTAAAGAGCAGTTATTACGTTCTGATTGGGCTATATATCGAGGAGGCGCCTTTATGCTTACTGGTACAGAAAATATTCAAATTTTAGATATGGAATTTGATCAGGTAGGTGGAAACGCCATTTTTGTGAATAATTACAATAGAAATACCTTGGTAAAAGGATGCCATATTCACGATACTGGTGCAAGTGGTGTTTGTTTTGTGGGTGACCCTAATGCAGTGCGTGATCCTCTTTTTGAATATAATGAGACGAATGATTTATCTAAAATAGACCGTACACCAGGACCAAAAACCAATAACTATCCAGCAAAAGGTATAGTAGAAGATTGTTTAATTCATGGTATTGGTCGTGTAGAGCGTCAACCAGCTGGGGTGCAAATTTCAATGGCTAAGAATATTACGGTTCGTGATGCTTCAATTTACGATTGTGCTCGTTCGGGTATTAATATTAGCGAAGGTACTTGGGGAGGTCATTTGATTGAGCGTTGTGATGTATTTGAAACAGTGCAGGAAACTCACGACCATGGTTCCTTTAACTCTTGGGGTCGTGACCGTTTCTGGCACAAAAACCGTAACTATTCTCAAGAGATGATAGATGAGGATCCGAACTTGCCATTTCTGGATGCTACAGAAACAACAATTATTCGCGATAGTCGTTGGCGATGTGACCATGGTTGGGATATTGATTTGGATGATGGATCAACTAATTATGATATTTATAATAACTTGATGTTATCTGGAGGCTTAAAATTACGTGAAGGATTTCGTCGTAAAGCTTGGAATAATATCACAGTAAATAACACTTTTCATCCTCACGTATGGTATGCCAATAGTAATGATGAGGTCTATTCTAATATCTTTATGTATAAATATAAAGGAGTAAAAGTACCCACAGAAAAGAATCCGGGAAAACGTGTTGACAGTAATCTTGTTTTTAATTCTGAGTTAACGCAAAAGTTTGGTTGGGGTGAAAACTCTATATTGGCCGATCCAATGTTTGTCGATCCTGAAAATGGCGATTTTCGTGTAAAAGAAGGCTCACCTGCTTTCGATATTGGTTTTAAAAACTTTCCGATGGACCAGTTTGGAGTGAAAAAGACTTCGCTTAAGGCTATTGCTCGTACGCCCCAAATACCTGTTTTAGGAGAATTAGGTTCTTTGGATAGAAAGAATACAAAGAAAGGCACACCCAAAGCTACAACTTGGATGGGTGCAACTATAAATGGTTTAGTTGGGATGGAATTTTCGGCTTATGGCGTTTCAAAAGAAGATGGTGGTATTGCGCTTACTACAGTTCCTAAAGGTTCGCAAGCTGCCCAATTAGGCTTTGCCGAAGGCGATTTAATTTTAAGCGTTAATGGACAAAAAGTGGATAAAGTAGGTCAATTTATAAATTTGGTTAAAGCAAATCAGTCTGCACCACTTAAACTTAAAGTAGTTCGGGAGCAGCAAAATATCGACTTATCAATTCAAATTAAATAGCTAATGGTGAGTATCTACTAAATAAAAAACTAATAATCATAATAAAGAGCTTAGATGCAAGGGAAATAAGTATGTTTTCATTGTGTCTTAGTGTCTTTGTAAGAACCCTTTTATATATGAAATACTACCTTGTTAAAATTACCTTGTTAATATTCGTATCAGCATTTATGGTGTCATGCACTAATGCTAGGTTTAAGTCAAATCAACCCAATATTATATTGATTATGCCTGATGATGCAGGTTATGGCGATTATGCTTGTCTGGGGAGTCCAATCATTAAAACTCCGGTAGTTGATGCTTTTAAAGAGAAGAGTTTGCTTCTGACACAATTTCATGTAAGTCCTAAGTGTGCACCAACTCGTGCTGCACTATTGAGCGGACGACATGAGTTTAAGAATGGTGTAACTCATACCGTTTTTGAGCGAGAACGAATGAGCTTAGAAACATTTACACTTTCTGATATGCTTAGGAGTGCGGGTTATGCCACAGGTATATTTGGGAAATGGCATCTTGGTGATGAGGAGGCTTATCTTCCAGAAAAAAGAGGATTTGATGAGGTTTATATTCATGGCGGTGGTGGTATTGGCCAAACTTTTACCGGTTCCTGTGGCGATGCTCCTAACAATAGTAATATCAATCCAGCTTTATGGCACAACGGCACATGGGAGAAAGCTACGGGATATTGTACCGATCTTTTTTTCGATCAAGCTACCAAATGGATGGATGAACAACGCCGGGCTGGTAAGCCTTTTTTTGCTTATCTCCCCCTAAATGCACCGCATGGTCCATTTGTTTTACCCTACGAGTATTATCAGCAATATCTAGGTCATCCTAAATTGAACGATAATTTAGCCAAGTTTTATGGCATGTTAGAGAATATTGATACCAATTTTGGTCAATTGTTGACTCAACTTGAAGAGTGGGGTATAGCTAATAATACAATGGTAATCTTTATGGGATCAGATAATGGTGGAACTAAGGGGGTGCCAATCTACAATGCAGGGATGCGAGAGGGTAAGGGTTCTCCATATCAGGGTGGCACGCGTGTTCCTTGTTTTTTTCGTTGGCCAGATGGTGGTATACCAGAAGGTATAGAGACAGATGCTTTGAGTGCCCACCTGGATATTTTTCCCACTTTTGCAGAAATCGTAGGGGCAGAGTTATCTCCACAAGTTATGCAACAAGTTGAAGGACGAAGTTTGTTGCCTATACTTCAAAATCCTCAATCTGAGTGGGCTGATCGTACCCTTATTCATCATTTTGGTAATTGGGCTCAGGGAAATGCGTCTAAAAGTAAATACCGTAGATCGGCCATTCAGAATTCCCAGTTCTCGTTAGTAAACAATACTGAGCTTTACGAAATAAAACCTGATGTTGGTGAAAATAATAATGTCTTCGAAAAGCATCCTGAGGTAGTTGCCGAGTTACGTGCTATTTACGACCAGTGGTGGGACGATGTTCAATCTTATCTTATCAATGAAAATCTGATAGGACCAAAAATAAACCCCATGAAAGAATCCTACTGGAAACAGTTTGGAGGAGGCCCTGATGAAAAAATGCTAAAGCTGATGGATCCAAATTCAGCAATTAAAATCAGTCAGGAAATTGCAGACAGAAATGAGGCAAACTGGGCCCGAAAAAAAGCTTTAAATGCAAAAACTATTCACTAGCTAATTATTAGAACTGGATATATAAACACAAAATAATGGTTGTACTTATTACCATAATTGTGATTTAGATGATTGCTCAAACCATAAACAAATGAAATATAAACAAAGGTATCAAGTCGCATTATTTACTCTTTTAGCTATGTTTTTCACCTTGGCTTGTACATCGTCCTCTGCTATAATAGTTGGGGATAAGAATGCAGATGACAGCTTTAAAAAGTGGCATCGTATAGAAGTTGTTTTTGATGGACCGCAAGTGGGTGAGTCTTCCGTAACTTTTAGGAATTACAGATTAGATGTGACTTTTACTGCTCCGAGTGGTAAAGTTTATAAGGTACCTGGTTTCTTCGATGCCGATGGTAACGCTGAAAATACTTCAGCATCCATTGGTAATAAATGGAAAGCTCGCTTTACGGGAGGTGAAGAAGGTGAATGGTCCTACAAAACAAGTTTTGTTACCGGTAATAATGTGGCAGCAAACCTTTCTGGAGGAATCGGCGGAACTTATCCGGATGGTGAAACAGGAACTTTTATCATTGGCAAACAGGACAAATCAGGTAAAGATTTTCGTTCTAAGGGAAAACTGGAATATGTGGGAGAACATTATTTGCGTTTTGCCGATGGAGATTATTTTATAAAATATGGAGCTAATAGCCCAGAGGTACTCTTAGAGTATGGTGAGTTTGATGGTACGCCTGGTCATGAAAATGATTTATATACTGCTAATGTTAAAGATTGGAAAGAGGGTGATCCTACTTGGAAAGAAGGTTTAGGTAAGGGAATTATTGGGATGGTAAACTATTTATCATCATTTGGAGTGAACTCACATTATTTTTTAGCTATGAATGCTTATGGCGATGGCAGAGAAGCCTGGCCATGGATAGCTGCCGATAGCGTTGATATTTATGATGTATCGAAACTAGCCCAGTGGGAGGTGCTCTTTACACATTTTGATAGAATGGGTTTGATGGTTCATTTTCAGCTTTCAGAATCAGAAAACACCAATTATTTTGAATCTCTGGATGAGAAAGGGACGTTTACTAATGCACGCAAAATTTTTTATAGAGAACTCGTTGCTCGCTTTGGTCACCATATGGCTATTACTTGGAATATAGGTGAAGAAAATCAAGCAAAAGGATCAGGCTTCGAAAAGCCCAATACAGATGCTCAAAGAGAAGAGTTTGCTACGCGTGTTAGAGCCTTAACTTATTATAACGATGCTATTTCTATTCATAATGGTCCAGCAGGTGTCTTTGATAATATCTATCCACGACTTATCGGTTTTAAGAATTATACAGGACCGAGTCTTCAAACGTATTTGTATAAAACGAAACGTAAACCCAATATGCTGTCTAACCATGATGAGGTGAAGAAATGGTATGATTTAAGTGCCAAAAGTGGCCATAAATGGGTGGTGTCAGTTGATGAACCGTGGTATGGAAAACGACCTAACGATTTGGTGTCTACTTTACGTAAAGAAGTTGTTTGGGGTGCTATATTAGCTGGAGGACATATGGAGTACTATGCCGGAAATGATGATGTTAAACACATAGACTATACTACTTACGAAGATGTTTGGCAAACGCTTGGGTATGCTTCAGTTTTTGTAAATACTTATTTCGCAAAAGAGATGGTAAATATGATTCCTAATGATACTTTAATTGTTGGGGATAATAACTGGGCAATGGCAAATGAAGGGGAGACTTATCTATTCTATTTAAAAAATGGAGGCCAAGCCATGGTCGATTTGTCGGGAGCAAACGATAAAGAGTTTACAGTACAATGGTATAATCCGCGTACTGGTGATATAATTAACGATGAACTTTCAGTAATAAAGGGTGGCTCTACAGAAATTTTCTTAGGAAATCCTCCTAATACTACAGATCAGGATTGGGTTATACTTCTAAAAGCATTAAAATGAAAAGATTACACCACACCTTAGTTACTGTGCTTTGTATGCTATTGGTCCATAGTATGGTAGCTCAATCTCCAACCAAACTCTGGTTTGATAAACCGGCCACATGTTTCGAGGAAAGTTTTGTGCTCGGAAATGGTAAAATGGGTGCTTCTGTTTTTGGAGGAGTCGTATCTGATAAAATATACTTAAACGATGCTACTCTTTGGTCCGGTGAGCCTGTTAATCCGAATATGAATCCAGATGCCCATAATTTTATTCCTCAAATTAGAGAAGCTTTGGCAAATGAAGATTATGAACTGGCTGATAAATTGAATCGCAATGTTCAGGGTAAATTTACAGAGTCGTATGCACCTTTAGGGACTTTGTTTATCGATTTTGATCATCAGAAGAATGCTGAAAAATATTACCGAGAATTAGATATTAACAATGCTGTTTCTAAAGTAACTTACCAAGTGGATGGTGTAACTTTTACACGTGAATATTTAATATCACATCCCCATCAAATTATGGCGGTAAAACTAACAACAGATAAAGAATCGGCACTTAACTTCAGGGTAAAGTTTAATAGTTTATTGAAATATAAAACAGTAGTTGAAAATAATATTTTTAAAGCCGACGGATATGCACCATACTATGTTGCACATAATATCCAGAAGTATGTAAAGGATCCTATTCGTTTCGATGAGGATCGTGGAACTCGTTTTTCATCTTATATAAAAATAAAAAATCTAGGGGGTGAGGTAAGTTATACGGATAGTTCGCTTATTGTTACTGGAGCTAATGAAGCTATATTATACCTTTCTATAGCTACCAGCTTTAATGGGTTTGATAAAGATCCTGCAAAAGAAGGTGTAGATAATAAGGCAATTACAAATCAACAGTTGTCCTTAGCTATTAAAAAGAACTTTGACGAAATTAAAACAGTACACCTTGTTGATTATCAGGGCTTGTTTAGTCGTGTAAACCTGAATTTAGGTGAAACAACAGCACCCAATATCCCAACCGACGAACGCTTAAAAAGATATTTTCATGGAGCTGAAGATAAAAACTTAGAAGTGTTATATTTTCAATATGGTCGTTATTTGCTGATTTCAAGTTCACGCACCAAAGGTGTTCCTGCCACACTTCAAGGTATTTGGAACCCTTATCTGCAACCTCCATGGTGCAGCAATTATACCATGAATATTAATGTGGAAGAAAATTACTGGATGGCTGAAACAGCCAACCTCTCAGAATTGCATACACCTTTGTTTTCATACATCAAAAACCTTTCACAAACCGGAGCTGTAACAGCCAAAACATTTTATGGTGTTGATAAGGGTTGGGCCGCTTGTCATACCTCTGACATATGGGCTATGAGTAATCCAGTGGGCGACTTTGGTAAAGGAAGTCCACAGTGGGCCAATTGGAACATGAGCGGAACTTGGTTGGTGACCCATCTTTGGGAGCATTACCAATTTACACAAGACCAGGATTTTCTAAAAAACGAAGCCTATCCATTAATGAAAGGCTCAGCTGAATTTTGTTTAAACTGGATGATTGAAGATAAAGATGGTAAGCTTATTACATCGCCTGCAACGTCGCCTGAAAATACTTACTTAACCAATGATGGCTATAAAGGACATACTTTGTATGGAGGTGCAGCTGATTTGGCCATGATTCGTGAGAGCTTTCTTCAACTAATAGAAGCCTCGAAAATATTGAATATTGATGGCGATCTTAGGGTAGAGTTAGAACAGGCATTAGAAAAAATGCTTCCATACAAGATTGGGAAAAAAGGTAATTTGCAGGAATGGTATCACGACTGGAAGGATGCCGATTCCCAGCACAGACATCAATCTCATTTATTTGGTTTGCATCCAGGCACTCATATTACTACTGAATTGACTCCTGAATTAGCCACAGCATGTAGAAAAACACTTGACATTAAAGGGGATGAATCAACTGGTTGGTCAAAAGGTTGGAGGATCAACCTATGGGCACGACTGCAGGATGGAAACCATGCATATAAAATGTACCGTACCTTACTTCATTATGTTGAGCCATCTGGCTTATATACTAATTATAGCAAGGGAGGTGGTACCTATCCAAATCTATTAGATGCGCATCCTCCTTTTCAAATTGATGGAAACTTTGGTGGAGCTGCGGGGGTTGTAGAAATGTTATTACAATCGCATAAAGGTTACATTCATTTACTACCTGCCTTGCCTGATATTTGGAGCGAGGGCTCGGTAAAAGGCCTATGTGCCCGAGGTGGTTTTGAGGTATCAATGGTATGGAGTAAAGGGAAATTAGATAAAGTAGAAATATTGGCTAAAAAAGGAGGAAAAACGACCTTGGAATATAAGGGTAGGAAAAAATATATCGATTTAGCTGATGGACAGTCAATACAATTAAAATGGTAAAACCTATGCATTTTTCAATTAAATATATGGCACTAGTATTATCCTTCGTTTGGTGTATGCCATCGCCCTCGGCATACTCTCAAGGAGTAAACCAAGCCATTGAACCAAGGTTTGAGGGTTCAGCAGTAATTGATCTGCTCCAAGGAGGCACATTGGATGGTTGGAAGGTACCCTCTGAGCATTGGGCTCTAGATGGTATTACCATTGTAGCAAATACAGGTGATATAGCCTTAGATGCTCCTGAATGGATTTATACGAAACAGCATTTTAGTGATTTTGAGTTTACTTGTGAAATGAAGTTAACAGGTGATGAATCTCGTAATACAGGGGTGTATTTTAGAGCTAATTCTTTTCTGTTTAAGGAAAAGAAACGCAATGTATCTTATGAAGCAGCCTCGGGGTATGAATTTGATGCTGGCTATCATCGCCCAGGAAAAAGAAACATGCGGGGTACTCTTGGTGATTGGTACGCTCGTCCAAGCTTGCGTATTTTTCCAGATAAAGAGATTATTAATGAGGTATATAATTCTGGGGACTGGAACCGTATGACGATTCGTGCACTTGGAAACCGTATAGAATATTGGTTAAATGGCATAAAAATCATTGACTATATGGATGAAGACCCTAATGCATCTGTAAAAGGAGCAATAGGTTTTCAAGTTCATAATGGTTCTGTTATGATGGTTAAATACCGTAATATTCGAGTGCTACCTTTATAAGGTTGAGAAAAAAGTTATGAAGAATAAAATGTTAATACAAATAAAAGTTGCTGTAATAATTCTTTTATGCACTACTTCCTGTGGTTTCAGTTCACAGGATAGTCATGTCATTCAGCCTGCAAATTCATTGCCTAATACCTTACCTTGGGATCTGGTAAGGTTGAGTGAAGCACCGAGTTTTGAATGGGCTGATAAGGACAGTTTAGTTCATTCGCTTTACTACAAAGGAGAACCCTATATGGGCTTGCCCACCAAAGTATTTGCTTATTATGCAAGTCCAGCAACACTAAGCGGAACTGATACTGGTGAAACCTATCCTGGAGTTGTATTGGTGCATGGAGGAGGTGGTAAGGCCTTTAAACAATGGGCAAAAATTTGGGCTGAACGAGGCTACGCTGCTATTGCAATGGATTTAGCTGGTTGTGGCCCGAATAAAGTGCGATTACCAGACGGTGGTCCTAGTCAAAGTGATTCTACAAAGTTTAAATGTATTGATAAAGCACCTAAAGATCAGTGGACGTATCATAGTGTCGCTAATGTAATTCTTGCGCATTCTTTAATACGTACTTTTAATGAAGTGGATGCTTTTCGAACAGCTATAACAGGAATTAGTTGGGGTGGCTATCTAACCTGTATTGTAGCTGGTTTAGATTCTCGTTTTAAAGCAGCTGCTCCTGTTTATGGATGCGGCTTTTTAAGTGATAATAGCCTTTGGTTGGGTAATTTTAACGAAATGACAACTGAGCAGAAAAACAAGTGGGTGACATTATGGGATCCATCTCAATACATTGGTTCTGCCACTATGCCTATGTTCTTTATTAACGGTACAAACGACAAAGCTTATCCTTTGGATAGTTATGCGAAAACTTATGGTTTGGTAAAAAGCAAACGTAATTTCCGTCTTACTGTGAATATGAAACATGGACATCCTCCTGGATGGGCTCCTCAAGAGATAGGGATGTTTATTGATAGTTACTTAAATGGAAGATCATCTTTGCCTGTGCTCTTAAACCCTCAATTACATAAGGGTGTGGTTAAAGCAACGGTGGAGAGCGAAACACATATTGATTCTGCAAAGCTTCATTATACAATGGGTACAGAGGCCGTTAATAAACGTAATTGGCATAGTGTACCAGCAACTATTGAAGGTAATCAGATAAAATCACAAAATTTACCTAATGAAGTAACTATGTGGTTTTTGGCTGTAACAGATGACCGAGGAGCAACTATTACTAGTGAAGTAGTTTTCTCAGATGTATCGAAATAGAGGGTCAGATTTTTTCTGAAAAATATAAATAGCTTATTAAGAACAGTTATAATAAATTCAATAATATGGAAATAGGAAAATTGAAAAGATGGGTTTTATTAATATTTCTTGTCCTTATTTTAAATCAGTTAATCCTCGCACAAAATTCTACGCCTTCTTTTATTAATAGCGATGGAAGTAGCTTTGTTCCTAAGGATTATTTTCCAAAATTTAGTTGGGATACTCCTCCGCAATATTTCATGTTTCAAGATAAAGAGCGACTTCTTACACCAGAGCAAGTTGAATTTATAGCGGCACGAACCGATTTTATATGTATTGAAAAAGGACATGCAGCGGGACAACTTGGTGCAGCAGAGCTCGGTGCTAAGCACGAAGTAAAAGCTTTTAAAAATGTTAATCCGGACATAAAAGTGCTGTTTTACTTTAATTCTGCCTATGCCTGGACTTATACTTCCTATACTAAAAATTTTAGCAAGAAAAATATCAATGAAAATCCTGAACTCAAGGAGTTTCTCATTACAGATCCCAAAACGGGTCAGTTGGTTGAGCATTATGGAGCTTACTGTTTTGATATATTAAATCCAAAATTTAGAAAGTGGTGGGTTAAAACGGTGGCTAAAGGTGTTAAAGAATCTGGAAGCGATGGAGTATTTATTGATCAGATGCATGGCAACAGCAAGTTTCGTACAGAGAAAAAACCAGAGATAGAAAAGGCCATGGGAGAAATGATGGAGGCACTAAAAAAGAAGATGGGTACTGATAAAATTTTATTGGGGAATAATGCCAATAATAAGGATGCAAGATATGCTTATCCACCATGCGATGCAGTTATGTTCGAAAATTATGCAACAGCAAGATCTAGTAAAGAGAGCTTACTTAAAGAGTGGGAGCAAATGCTTACAAATGCCCAAGAAGGAAAAATTTCGGTATTTCGCCTTGGAGTTGAGGGTACAGGGCGCAGAAATCTAAAGCCCAATATGCCCGAACTGTCTCAAGAGAAGTTAGAATTTGCTTTAGCGTGTTACCTAATTGGTGCACAACCGTATTCGTATTTTATGTATAGCTGGGGCTGGAAGTTAGCAACAGGTCCATTGGTTAACTACCCCGAGATGCAAAAACCGCTTGGTGCGCCCAAAGGTGCATATGAGCGACTTAGTTCTAATGCTTGGGTATTTACCCGTGAATTTGAACAGGCAAGTGTTTGGGTAGATACGGAACAGAGAGAAGCTAGAATTACCTGGAAGTAGAGTGTGAAATGAATGTGTTTGAAAAAAATAGATGATGAAAGAAAATAATAGAATGTTTTTTTTGAGTTTAAGACTGTTGGCAGTGATGATGTTTGGCGCATCAACCTTTGTTTGTGCTGAGGAGGGAAATAAAACGGCCCAGTACTCAAAAAAAGAAACTTTTGGCAATGCTGATAGGAAAACAAAAAATGTAAGACTATGGTACAATGAACCTGCTCCAAACAATAATACTGGTTGGGTAAATGCTTCAATACCTATGGGGAATGGATATATGGGAGTGAATGTATTTGGAGGTACAGAAACTGATCGGATACAAATTACAGAAAATAGTTTATACGATTGGGGAGAGGATCGAGGATTGAAGCGTAGGGGATTAAATAATTTTGCGGAGGTATTTATAGATTTTGGCCACCATAATATTACCGACTATAAACGAGAATTAGATCTAAATGAAGGAGTTTCTTTTGTAGCTTATAAGCAGGATGGAGTTGAGTATACAAGAGAATATTTTACTAGTTATCCGGATAAAGTAATGGTGATTCGTTTAAATGCATCTGAGGCTGGGAAATTGTCGTTTACATTACGCCCAACTATTCCTTTCTTAAACGAAGGAAAATCTGGAACGGTAAAAGCTAAGGGCAATGTGGTTACCTTATCAGGTACCATGCATTATTACAATATTAAGTACGAAGGACAATTTAAAGTGATATCAGAGGGAGGTGAGATTACGGCAAGCGATAATGGGACTATTAATGTTGTAGATGCTGATAATGTTGTTATTTTAATAGCAGTAGGAACCAACTATAAAATCGATTCACAGGTATTCTTAACCGAATCAGCAACTCAAAAGCTAGCGGGTTTTCCTGATCCTCATATTAAGGTGACCGATTATATGAACAAAGCCACGGCAAAGTCTTATAATGAGTTATTGAAAAATCACCAAAAGGATTATAAAGAGCTGTTTCATCGTGTGAATGTCGATTTTGGTGCCGAAGAACCAACTATTCCAACAAACAAGTTGGTCGATGCTTACCCAGAGGGTAAGTTTAGTACATATCTTGAGGAGCTTGCATTTCAGTATGGACGTTACATGTTAATATGCTCTTCACGCAAAGGCACACTTCCTCCTCATCTTCAGGGCATATGGAATGTATATGAAAAACCACCTTGGTCGTCGCAGTATTTACATGATACCAACCTACAAATGGCCTATGCACCGGTGTTTTCTACCAACTTGTCTGAGTTGTTTGAGTCCTATGTCGATTATTTTAATACTTTTGAACCACGCCAACGCTTGTATGCCAACGAATATATAAAGCAGTACAATAGCGCTCAGTTCGATCCCAATGGAGACAATGGTTGGTCAGGACCGTTCTGGAGTAATCCGTTTAATGTTCCAGGGAAATCGAAGGTAGCTGGCTTTGGAACAGGTTCTTGGATTGGATTATTATTTTGGGATTACTACGATTTTGTTCGTGATGAATCTATTTTAGCAGAAAAGGTTTATCCCGTAATTTACGAACAGGCCAATTTCGTATCTCGATTTGTAAAAGATGTTAATGGTGTTTTGTTAGCTAACCCATCGTCAAGTCCGGAGCAAAAACTTAGAAATACAGTAGGTACTACTTTTGATCAGCAAATGTTTTACGAGAATCATCATAACACCATAAAAGCGTCTAAGGTATTAGATCGTTCCGATAATAAATTGAGTACATTTAAAACTCAACTTCCCTTACTGGACCCTATTCAGGTAGGGAAGTCGGGACAGATTAAAGAGTTTCGTCAAGAGGAATACTTCGATGACATAGGTGATCCAAATCATCGACATGCCTCTATGCTTCTAGGTTTATACCCAGGGCAGTTGATAAATGACGATACGCCGGCTTGGCTCGATGCTGCCAAGGTTAGCTTGCAAAAAAGATCTCATGAAACGAACATTGGTTGGGCACGTGCCGAGCGAATAGCAATGTGGGCACGAGCGCACGATGGAGAAGAAGCTTATTTGTACTATAAAGAATTGTTGAGCGAGAACTATTTGCACAATTTGTTTAACGACCATAGGGGGGATCCGTTGTTTCAGGCAGATGCCAACTATGGTGCCACAGCAGGAGTTGCTGAAATGCTGATGCAGAGTCATGATTACGTAGTGGCTCCATTAGCTGCATTACCCCAATCATGGTCAGAAGGTAGCTACCAAGGCTTGTTGGCAAGAGGTAATTTCGAGGTTTCTGCCAAGTGGTCGGATGGGCATGCTAGCAAAATTGAGGTATTGTCTAAATCGGGTGAATTATTAAAATTAAGGTATCCAAATGTTGCCAAAGCAAGTATTAGAAATAGCAAGGGTAAGAAAGTAGATTTTAAGGTTATAAATGATGATCAAATTAGCATTCATACCCAAAAAGGACAAACCTATGTAATTACGAAAATATCTGCTATTGCGCCTGTTATTGCGCCATCTAATCTAAAAATAGATAATAATTCAACTCCTAATAAAATAGGTCTTTCTTGGGATGCCAGTGCTGATGCTAAATCATATAACATATATTACGCTGGAGATAATGCTCCACGTTATGAGTTGGTGGCTTCTGATGTTAAAAGTTCAAAATTTAATTTTGATGTGAGTAATCTTAAATCGCATGATCAAATGACGATAAAAGTTACGGCCGTAAATGCCGATGGCCGCGAGAGTAATAATGGCACTACGCTGTTATGGTTAATGCCATAGTGATAGAATATAAACGATTAGATAAAATTATAGCGAACAATAATGCTAAGTAATATGAAAAATAATAAACGAATAACAAGGGTGCTAATAGGTGTATGCATCTTTTGCTTGGGTTTAACAGGATGCAACCAAAGCACCAATGTGCCTTCTTACCTTAAAGGATATGAGGATAATTATAAGGAGAATCCAAGAACTGCTGCACTAAAGTGGTTTAGAGAGGCAGAATTTGGAATGTTCATTCACTATGGTTTGTTTAGCTTAACGGAAGGGTATTGGGGTGATATTCATTCAAAACCCGCCGAGTGGGTGCAATTGCGCGCTAAAATAAGACCCGATGAATACGCTAAACTAGCCGATAAATTCACCGCCGAAAATTTTGATGCTGATATGATTACTGACTTAGCCATTAATGCAGGTATGAAGTATATTAATATTACCACTAGGCATCATGATGGGTTTTGTTTGTTTGATTCAGAATATACGGATTTTAAAAGCACCAACAGTGCTGCAAAACGAGACTTGGTTGCAGAATTAGCCGAGCAGTGTCATAAAAAAGGCTTGGGATTATTCTTTTATTACTCGCACGGACGTGATTGGCGTCATCCACATTCTCCAAATAGAGATCAATGGGGAGGAAATCCTAAACCCGATTATGATACACCAGTTGAGTCATACAAATATGGAGAAGAGCACGATTTGCAGCTTTACGTGGAATTTATGAAAAATCAAATTACGGAATTACTAACTAATTATGGCCCCGTTGCTGGTATATGGTTAGATGGTAGAGCTGTTCCTAGTTCACGACCAGAAAAGAGACACGAATTAAAAATTCAGGAGCTATATGATCATATTCATTCCCTACAACCACAAGTCTTGGTTTCTTATAAGCAAGGAGTTTTAGGAACAGAGGATTTTAAAGCTCCAGAACGTCATTTTACTGGAAAATCGGATGTGCCATTAGAACTATGTAACACCATGCAGCCATACGCCTGGGGCTACGATCGCGATAATGACATAGGACATAAAACTGCAGATGAAGTGATGGAGATGCTCAAAGAAACCAAAGCAAAGAATGCCAACTTACTTTTTAATATTGGACCACTTCCCGATGGCTCTGTTTTTCCTGATGATATAACAACACTAACAGAGGTTGGCAAACGCCTAAAAAATAATTGAATTAAAATCTAAATACATGAATAAGCAATTAATAACATTTGTTGTAACATTACTGTTTATAACAGCAACACAATTAAAATCCCAACAGCGCCGTTCAAATCCCATAGTAAGTCATATGTTTACCGCCGATGCCTCAGCGCATGTATGGGACGATGGACGACTGTACGTATATCCTTCAACAGATGTGGCACCATCAAGAGGATATTCAACAATGGATGGTTATCATATATTTTCAACAGATGATATGATTACCTGGACGGATCATGGCGAAATACTTCATTCCAGAGACGTGAGTTGGGGAACAGACAAAGGTGGATTAATGTGGGCGCCTGATTGTGCTTACAAAAATGGAACTTACTATTTCTATTTTCCACATAAAAATAAAAAGGGAGTTTGGGAGATCGGAATAGCTACCAGTAAAAGCCCTGCAGCTAATTTTGAGTTACAAGGCTATGTTAATGGAGGTAATGCTTTTTGCGACCCATGCGTTTTTGTCGACGATAATGGCCAGGCTTATCTTTATGCGGTTCAAGATGCTAAGTGTTATGCAGCTAAGCTTAAGGATAATATGATGGAGATTGAAAGTGAAATGGCTCACCAAGTTGGTGTAGATGAACATCGTGAAGGTCCGTTTGTATTTAAACGTAAGGGCAAATATTATATGTTGTATCCCGACCATAAACGACCTTATAACGAGATGCAATATTCTATGAGCGATAGTCCGTTGGGACCATGGAAACCAAAAGGAGTTATCCTGGAACATAACAACATTATTACCATGCACGGTTCAATGGTAGAATTTAAAGGGCAATGGTACATATTCTATCATAATGGAGAATTGTCAGGAGGTATTGCCACCAATCGTTCAGTCTGTTTCGATCCTGTAAATTTTAACGAAGATGGTACTATTCAAAAGGTAAGTAAATCCTTGGGTGTAAAATTGCCAACTTTCCATAAGGCGATTAATTTTAACGAAATGCTTGGGACTTTGCCAGTTGGAGAATACAAAAAAACTAAAATGCAAAAAGCAGGTATTCTGGTAAATGCGATATCTTCCATTCAGATTCCCGAAGGTTATGTTGTTGAATGCTTCGAAAAGGATAATTTTAAAGGCAAACACTGGACTTTTGAGGAAGATAGAATTGATTTGAATGAAATGGCCTGTAGTGATATTATTTCATCAATAAAGGTTTCGAAGGTTAAAGTGGATAACTTGGTGAAAAATCCATCCTTTGAGCTAACAACGCAAAAGTTAGTTAAGTATTGGAGAAGTAAAAGTATGCAGTTTACTAGTCAATTAGATAATACAGCTAAAGGATATTATTCTCTTCAATACAAAGGTAAAGGAAGTCCAAGAGAGATAGTTCAACAGGTAAAGGTTACTACCCATACAGACTACAGGTTTAGTGTTATGCTGAGAATAAAATCAGGAACCATAGGCAAAGTAATATTCGATGCGAAAGAGGGGGGTGATGAAATTTGCAAATTCGACCTTGATGCTGAAACAAAAGCGGATGAATGGATTGAGTTTAAAAGTGTCTTTAACAGTGGAGACACCAAAAAAATAAATCTGCGTTGTACAACAACTACCGATTTTAATGGAATTTGCTGGTGGGACAATGTAGTTTTGAAAGAGAAATATAGATAAACAAATTGAATTATGATTTCATTTAAGCTTATAAATAATTGGAAAAAGCTTGCTCTATCTGGAATGCTATCCATCTTAATGTGTGTAGCTTGCAATACAAAACAAAGTATTGAGCTGTATGTTTCTATTGATGGAAATGACAATGCCGTCGGAAGTATTACAGAACCATTGGCAACCATTCAAAAAGCAGTTGAGGCAGTTCGTGAGTTGCGAAATAACGGTAATTCAAATCCTGCAACCATATACTTACGAGAAGGATGTCATAATTTAAGTGAAACATTGGTGTTGGGAGTTGAAGATGGGATATCTTCAATACCTCACCATGAAAACACGGGACAGCCAGGTGCGGGAGAATTAGCACAAGCTCAATTAACTTTTGCGGCCTATCCGGGAGAAGAACCAATGATTAGTTCAGGAATTCCTGTTGAAGGATGGAAATTACTGGAAGCAAGCCTTGACGATTTACCCATAAATTCTGTTGCTAAAATATGGGTTGCAGAAATTCCTGAAGGCCTTGAAAAATTCTATACGCTTTATGATAGGAATGGACGATTAAAACGTGCAAGAGCAAAAGGTTTTGTTCCCGTTAAGGCAGGAGATAAAAGAACGGTCTATTTTCCTAAGGGAAAAATGAAAAATTGGGATAACCTTCAAGATGTAGAATTAAATATTAGGCCGCGACGAGCTTGGGCAATAAATATGCTTCCAATAAACATGGTTGATGAAGAAATGGGTATGGCAAAAACTAGCGTTACTGCAACTTACGAAATGTCTCCTTTATCCGCTTGGGTGCACTCTAAGGATGGTTGTTCTGCTTGGATTGAAAATACGCTGGAAGCATTGGACGAACCTGGAGAATGGGTTATTAATTCTAAAACTCGTAAAGTTTATTTGTGGCCTGCGAATCCAGCAAGCGATGGTTCACCAAAGGGAATTCTTGCACCAACTACCACCGAACTTATTCGTGTAGAAGGTGAAATCGATTATCGAGGAACTACAGATAAACCTGTTGTGGGAATTGCCTTTTTGGGCATAACCTTTACTCAGGCCGACCGCCGTGCATGGACGAGTGATGAGGATCAGCTAGGGTGGGGGATGCAACACGATTGGGATATGTTCGATCGACCAACTGCAGCACTGCGTTTTAGAGGAGCTGAGCATTGTCAGGTTATCAATTGTAAATTTGTAAACTCTGGTGGATCGGGTGTTCGTTTCGATTTGCATGCACAACGGAATAAAGTTGAAAACTGTGAATTTGCCCATTTGGGTGAAGCGGGGATTCTCCTTGCGGGTTATGGACCTGGTACCAAAGACGTGAATCACCACAACGAAATTGTGAATAATCACATTCATCATTTTAGTCAGATAACGTGGCATTCTCCTGGTATTTGGGCTTGGCAAAGTGGATCGAATCGCATAGCCAACAATTATATTCATCATAGTGGATATGCAGGCGTATTGATAACCAATCGTATTGAGCCAAATAGAAAATTGGATGGAGAAGGAGGAAGAACAGTACGGCACCATGAAATTCCTATGGAAGTTATTGAGAATACTACAGAAACTTATGAAAACTGGAAGGTTCGTGAAAAGTATAATCATGCCCGTCATAATGTTGTTGAATACAATGAGATAACACATGCCGTACAATTACTTTCCGATGGGAATTGTATTTATGTTTCAGGAGCAGGTACTGGGAATATTGTCCGATACAATTATTTGCACGACAATATAGAAAAGTCTATGCCAGCACCTATCCGTTGCGACGACGATCAACATGAAACGCTTATTTATGGTAATGTCCTCTACAATAACTTTGGATTTAGTGCAAGAATTGCCTCAAAAGGAGTGAACGACATTATCAATAACTTTATTGTTGCTCCGAGTAATGCTCCCAGATCTGGTTATCTTAGCTATGAATGGGTACCGGTTCCGGGTTCAAAGGTCTACAAGAATATAATTATATCTCACCCCGATGGTGGTCATGCGCATAACGAAAGACCTCGTAAAGATCAAACGACTAATCTTCCTGATATTGAAGAAACCAAAATGGACTCCAATATTTATTATCATCCAACAAACCCTGAATGGATGGATGAGCATTTGCATAGAATGCATGCCATAGGTAAAGAAACAGAAAGTGTATTTGCCGATCCATTGTTTGCTGATCCTGCAGGTGGAGATTTTAGTTTTAAGGAGGGAAGTCCGGCTTTAAATCTGGGTATTGAGCCATTAGATGTTTCAAAAATGGGGTTGATAAAATAATTGGAGTGATGTACTCATTTTAATAAATAACAAAAAATATAAATAAATCAGCATTACTTAAAATGTATTGAAGGAGGTAACAATATTGATTGTTTTGGGGATCCAATTAATACAATTTTTTACTTACCAATATACTGTTGTAATTTCATCAGTAATAAATAAACAATGAATAAGCAATTAGCAATAGCAAACGACCATGCCGGAACGGAGTTGAAATTTAAATTAATTGAGTTTCTGACTAAAGAAGGATACGAATTGATTAACCTTGGGACTGACTCAAACGACTCAGTTGATTATCCCGATTATGTGCACCCTTTGGCTGAAACCGTTGAAAGTAATAAGGTTGAATTAGGGATACTCATTTGTGGCAGTGCAGAAGGTGTAGCAATTGCTGCCAATAAACATCCTAAAATAAGGGCAACAGTATTTAACAGCTGAATAACTTTGTGGGTGATCCCTAAAATAGATTAGAATTTTTTTATTCAAATTAAGTGCAAATAAAAAGAGGATATAACTAAAGCAGTTATAACCTCTTTTTTTGTAGCGAGAGGCGGGCTTGAACCGCCGACCTCGTGATTATGAATCACGCGCTCTAACCAGCTGAGCTACCTCGCCATTTTGTTGCAAAACCGTATGTTTTCGTTAGAACATTTATTTCTTTTTTGCGGATGCAAATGTATGTGATTATTTGTTATCAACCAATAGTGTTAAGTGATTTTTTGAATGTTTTTTTTTGTACGGGATATATGTGTTTATTTTTCAATCTATTATAAAGTTAAAAAAATAAGAATTTAATATTACCGATGGTGAAATCGATTAGAATTGAAAAAAAATGAATTCTGTTGTAACTTGCCAGTAGGGTCAAGCGTCAAATTGTGTAGAATGAATAGCCAAGGTGATAAAATAATTCTAAAACAAATTCAACAGGGCGATGTTTCTGCATACGCCATCTTGGTCGATAGATACCGGAATTTGGCATATTCCTTGGCTGTTAGCATAACTAAAAATAATGAAGATGCCGAAGAGGTGGCACAAGATGCCTTTGTAAAAGCGTATAAAAATTTGCGTTCGTTTAAAGGGAAATCAAAATTTAGCACTTGGTTGTACCAGATAGTTTATCGCACCGCACTAAGTAAAATGAGAATTAAGAAACAACAATGGCAATCCTTAGATGAAAATGAAGTGAAATCGGAAAAGCTAAGTGAAAACCAACCGGAATCATTGGAAAGACTCGACAGGAAAAAGATTATTAAAACGGCCATAAGCAGGTTGAAGGAGGACGAAGGATTTTTGTTAATATTGTATTATTATCAGGAATTAAATATAGAAGAGTTGGCCGAACTAACAGGGTATTCGGTAAGTAATGTAAAAGTTAAACTGCACAGAGCCCGTAAAAATATGTACGAACAATTGCAGACAATGATGAACGGTCGGGCAATGTCGTTAATTCAAGCGTAAGCCATGGAAGATAAAGAAAAATATAACGAAGAAGATAGATTGGTGAGGGAGCTTTTTGATTCCTTTAGTCCATCGGCGCCTTCCAAAGGATTTATTAAGGGAACCATGAATGCCGTTCTTCAAGAGTGGTCGAGCCAGCCTATTTTCATGAATACCGGTATGAGTGTCAAAAATAAAATTTGGATAAGTATTTCAAGTGTATTGGCAGTCGTTCTGGTTTATTTTGTCGACGTAAAACAGATGGGTGGCGAAAAATCATGGTTTGGTGTTGATGCGTTTAAAGAGTCTTTAATACAGTTGATGGGTAGTTCTTTGGCCGCTTTCGAGTCCATCCCTACTTTGGTTTATATGGTGGCAATTGGATTAGCATTACTGCTGGTTGTTGACAAGATGATAAACAAGCTTGTTAATAATTAAATCCGGCATAGCCGCCAGTCTGGCACAGTCAGTGTGCAAATAATTGACTCACTTAACCTCCCATAATGCTGCCAGGATAGGCAGTGCAGCCTTTACGAAAGAGAAGTGGGTGTCTTCTTTCGAAATGGATGTTGGAGAGCTGAAGAGGGAGGCAAGTAATGCAGAAGTTTTACAATTACTACTTATCGATACTGGCTGGTTTTTAATCGTCAGATTCTGAGTAATTTGTGTGATTAAAATTTATTTGGATAAATGATTGGATTTAAGTGCTTTGTAAATAAGTACTTAATCTCTTGTCTAAATTCTAAAGATCTATTAATTTATAACACGCTACTTGTCCTGTTTTCCCAAATAATTGTATTATTTTTGTGCTCCGAATTTTGTAAATAAAGTTTTCAGTGAGTTCAGATTCAAGGTACAATCAAAGAGGGGTTTCCGCATCTAAAGAGGATGTGCATAACGCCATAAAAAACATCGACAAAGGTTTATATCCTAAGGCATTTTGTAAAATTATTCCCGATATTCTTTGTGGCGATGAGGATTACTGTAATATAATGCATGCCGATGGAGCGGGCACAAAATCTTCCCTGGCCTACATGTATTGGAAGGAAACGGGTGATATCTCAGTATGGAAAGGAATTGCCCAGGATGCACTGATCATGAATCTGGACGACCTGCTTTGTGTGGGTGCTACAGATAATATTCTGCTTTCATCTACCATTGGCCGAAATAAAAACCTGGTACCTGGCGAAGTAATTTCAGCCATCATCAACGGTACCGAGGAATTATTGGCCGAGCTTAGGGAAATGGGAGTGTCTATTTATTCCACGGGTGGCGAAACTGCCGACGTGGGTGATTTGGTGCGTACCATCATTGTTGATTCTACGGTGACTTGCCGCATGAAGCGATCTGATGTGATTGACAATAAGAATATCACGGCTGGCGACGTTATTGTCGGTTTGTCTTCTTCGGGAACCGCATCTTACGAAAAAGAATATAATGGGGGAATGGGAAGTAATGGACTGACCTCGGCCCGTCATGATGTTTTTGCCCATTATCTGGCAGAAAAATACCCTGAAAGCTTTGACCCGACAGTGCCAACGGAATTGGTTTATTCAGGTGGATTAAAACTAACCGATGCTGTTGAAGGGGTGAAAATCGATGCAGGAAAATTGGTGTTGTCGGCAACGCGAACATACGCACCTGTAATTAAGACGATGTTGGATAAGTATCGTTCACAGATTCACGGTATGGTGCATTGTTCGGGTGGAGCACAAACCAAAGTGCTTCACTTTGTGGATAATGTACATGTAATCAAAGATAACTTATTTCCAGTGCCTCCATTGTTTAAAACCATCCAGGAACAATCAGGAACTGCCTGGGACGAGATGTATAAGGTATTCAATATGGGACACCGTATGGAACTGTATGTGCCGGAAGAAATTGCTGTTGATTTAATCGAAATCAGTAGGTCATTTAATATAGATGCACAGATTGTTGGACGATGTGAAGCGAGCGACAAAAAGGAGCTTACCATCAAAAGTGAGTTTGGTACTTTTAAGTATTAGTATTTAGTGCTTAAAATAAAAAGTTTGTAAAGTAATTCTGTGTGATAGAAATATATGCAAATATCGTCAAACATTGTAATCTGAATAAGATAATTAAAAATACTGTAATGCTATTTTCAGGATTTATATAAAGTTATTTGAGTTTTGGGGAGAAAGAAACTGTTGTGTTTCTTTGCGTATTTGTGGTATAAATCGAAAATGTAATAGCATAAAAAATTAAAAATGAGCGAAAATAAATTATTGGAAATGTTGGGCGGTGTAGTGATCCGTTTTCAGGAAGTATCGGAGCAGATAACCGATCCTGAGGTGATTGCCGACACAAAACGATACATAAAGCTTAACAAGGAATATAAAGAGTTGGAACGTGTGGCAAAAGCCCACGACGAATATAAAACAACCCTTGAAAATATTTCGGAGGCAAAAACGATCCTGAAAGAAGAGGATGATGCCGAGATGAAGGAAATGGCCAAAATGGAGCTGGACGAGCTGGAAGGAAAACTTCCAGAAATGGAAGAGGAAATCAAACTATTGTTGATCCCTGCCGATCCGGAAGACGGTAAAAACTGTGTGGTAGAACTTCGTGCCGGTACAGGTGGAGATGAGGCCAGTATATTTGCGGGTGACCTTTTCCGTATGTACACCAAATTCTGCGAAAAGCAAGGCTGGAAGGTTGATGTGACCCACAAGAGCGAAGGCACTTCGGGAGGCTTTAAAGAGGTGGTGTTTAACGTAACCGGTGATGGTGTATACGGTATCCTTAAGTACGAGTCCGGGGTGCACCGTGTGCAACGTGTACCGCAAACCGAAACACAAGGAAGAGTGCACACATCTGCGGCTTCGGTGGCAGTATTGCCGGAAGCAGAAGAGTTTGATATTGATTTGCGTACAGAGGATATCCGTAAAGATACCTACTGCTCTTCAGGGCCTGGTGGACAATCGGTAAATACCACTTATTCAGCCATACGATTAACACATATTCCCTCGGGTATTGTGGTGACTTGTCAGGATCAGAAATCGCAGCTGAAGAACCTGGATAAGGCGATGGTCGAGTTAAGAACACGTCTTTACAACCTGGAGTATCAAAAATATTTGGATGAAATTTCATCTAAGCGTAAAACATTGGTGTCTACAGGAGATCGTTCGGCAAAAATCAGAACCTATAACTATCCGCAAGGAAGGGTAACCGATCACCGGGTTAACTTTACGATGTACAATTTACCTGCCGTGATGGATGGCGACATTCAAGGGATCATCGACAAGCTAATTGTAGAGGAAAACGCAGAAAGGTTAAAAGCGAGTGAGTTGTAAAAGAGTGAAAAGGTCTGAACTTTATAAAGTTAAAAGAAAAATGATATGAAGATTGAAAGATTTGAAGATATTAAAGCTTGGCAAAAGGCTAAAGGACTTACTGTTCAAATTTATAAAGAGCTTTCAGAAAGTAGAGATTATTCTTTTAAAGATCAAATTCAAAGAGCTTCTGTGTCAATTATGAATAACATTGCAGAAGGTTTTGAAAGACAAGGTAACAAAGAGTTTAGATATTTTTTGTATGTAGCGAAAGGCTCTTGTGCAGAAGTTAGGTCTATGTTGTATTTGGTTTCAGAACTTCAAATGATCGAAGAGAGTAAATGTAACGAATTAAGAGATTTAACCATCGAAATTTCAAAAATGCTTTCCGGTCTGATAAAAACTCTCTAGTATTGAGTTTGTAAAGTTATAAAGTATTGAGTTTGTAAAGTTATAAAGTACAAACTTTCAACTTTACAAACTTTCAACTCTAAGAACTTTCAACTCTAAGAACTTTCAACTTTACAAACTTTCAACTCTAAGAACTTTCAACTCTAAGAACTTTCAACTTTACAAACTTTCAACTCTAAGAACATTCAACTTTACAAACTTTCAACTTTACAAACTTTCAACTCTAAGAACTTTCAACTTTAAGAACTTTCAACTTTACAAACTAAGTAATATGACTTCTCAAGAACTATTTGAAAACATAAAAAGGAAGGGAAGCTTTCTTTGTGTAGGATTAGATACCGACATCAATAAAATTCCCCGTTTCCTGATGGAAACAACCGACCCTCTTTTTGCCTTTAACAAAGAGATAATCGACGCTACCCATGAGTATGCTGTAGCTTATAAGCCTAATTTGGCATTTTATGAAAGTATGGGCGTTTCGGGGTGGAACAGTCTTGAGAAAACAGTGAACTATATCCGTTACAATTACCCTGATATGTTTATCATAGCAGATGCCAAACGTGGCGATATCGGAAACACATCAAATATGTACGCCAAGGCATTCTTTGATACCATGGATTTTGACTCGGTAACGGTTGCCCCATATATGGGCGAGGATTCGGTAAAACCTTTTATGACCCATTTGGACAAATGGGTCATCCTGTTGGCACTGACATCCAACAAAGGAGCAGCTGATTTTCAGTATGTAACCGAAAACGGTGAAAAACTTTTTGAAAAGGTAATCAAAACCTCGAAAGAGTGGGGTACGGAAGAAAACCTGATGTATGTGGTTGGTGCTACCAAAGCCGAAAAACTAAAAGAAATCAGGGATATCATCCCTAACCACTTTTTATTGGTTCCTGGAGTTGGAGCTCAGGGTGGTAGTCTAAAAGAAGTAGCTGAAAACGGATTAAACGATAAATGCGGTCTGTTGGTCAACTCATCACGTGGGATTATTTACGCCAGCTCTGATAAAGACTTTGCCGAAAAAGCGGGTGAAGCAGCCAAAGAGGTTCAGCAGGAAATGGCAGGGTTGCTGAAGGCTAAAGGGTTGATGTAGAATTTAATTATACAAAACAAAAAAAAGCCGCCAATTGGGGGCTTTATATATCGTATTAATACAATGGTTGTTACAAGCTGCTGAGTACTATAAAAACAATCACAATAGCTATAATTGCAATTGTGGTAATAACTGCACCAGTATTATTTCCAATCTTCTTCCTTTTAAGAATTATTTCTTTGTCGATATCTTCTGCATTTGCAGATGGAAGCACTAACAAAATAATAAAACCAGGTATTCCTCCAGCTAAAAACCACAGCCAAGGATTGAAACCCTTCTTGTTGGCAATAGTTGCCATTATAATCATGATGATGATTGAGATGATTAGACGCATAATAGATAAATTATTTACAATTAATTGTTAAAAAGCATAACTCTCTCATTTTCCGTTAATATATCGATAGGAAAAACAATAAAATCACCACGGGCTTTAGGACTGCCACCATACTGGCTAACGGCATTATGAATCTGGAAACTACCATCGTTTGAGTTGCATACAATAAGGTGCATAAGGTAGCGCAATTTGGTTGAAGGCCAGTTGTTTAAAAACTGGTTGGCATAAAAGTTTAAATATGCAAAGTCGGGTTCTGTTGAAATGTCTACATAGTAATCGGTTACTTGTTCTTTGGGTTTATTAAACACCGATACAAACAAATACACACACGTTTCTTCATCGAAATATTCAAAATCGGAATCATTATTTTTTAATTCACAGTCGGTTATGTTACGCACAATATTGTCCAGGTTGCGATCGAATGTTTTCCTGTACCGTTCGATGATCTCATCAGGTACGTTGGTTAACTTAGGGTATTGCGTTTCCATGTGCCCTACCAGGTGTTTCTTTTTTTCGTCGAAAGGATTAGCTTCAATTATATCCTTAGATTTATTATTCCCGAATAACCTTTGGAAGAATCCTGGTTTTGGGGGCTCCAGCAATGGGCTTTCGCTTGTTGGAAAAAGTTCATCTAATTCGTGCATGCTTTGCTGGAAATTACCCGGGCTTTTGGCATGATACATAAGTAGGTCTTTAAAGTTTTCTATTATGGCACTTCTTAGTTCAGGGGTAATTTCCTGTACCAAATCAAAAATGCATTCAGGATTGCTCAGGTCTATCCAATCTCCACTATCTGACATTACAGTGGTTTCTGCATTGGGTGATTTATCGGCAACGCACAAATGAACCTTGTATTGCTCCAGTGCCTCGGCTATTAAGTCAATGGTTTCGTGGTAATCGAGTCCCAGTAGGCACTCAAAAACCGGAAAACCGTGCGGAGACACACCAGCTAATTTTTTTGAATCAACGTGTAAAAAAATTCCAAATATACCACCGGAAGGCATTTTATAAAACGAATACACCAATTCGAGAGAAGCTTCTTTTACCAAAGGGACATACCCATCTGCCCGTATTAAAAGAAAGACTCCGGGCGTAGTATCTAACTTGAAATGTCCAAGAGTCCATTGTTTGCTTAGCAGGTGCTCGTATTTGGCCGATAACATCAGGCTTCCAAATTCTGGTTCCGCAATTTTCGACGAATCGAGCGGAATTCTAATCTGGGTGGTATTCTTTTTCTTATTGGTTATGATTTTGTAGTCCATGGAGAGTTAAATATTTAGGATTATATCGCCATTTAAAAAGTTATGAGGGGCCATGTCGGGGGTTAAAAAAGATACCGATGCATTCATGTTGCCAAAACCACCTCCAATCGATATTACATTAAGCTCCGAAATAGCTTCAGCCAGAGAAGTTGAGGTGGTTATTGTTCCAATCTTCCCCGAGCGCTCAATGCAGAACTTTCCACCCTCTTGGGGGATACGCCCGCTGACAAGCTTGCAGTGGACAATACTTCCCGATCCGTTATTACCTGTGCTATCAACAATTAACCGAAAAACTTTCCCTTTTCTTCCAAAGAAACTGTTCATTTATTTTGCCCATGCCCTTGGGACTTATATAACCATATGGCTTTAGGTCGAGTAATAAATAAATAATCTGTCATTATTCCCCTATATAAAAATTTTCTATGACGACCGTTCCT
Source organism: Saccharicrinis sp. 156 (assembly GCF_050589685.1). Lineage (NCBI taxonomy): Bacteria > Pseudomonadati > Bacteroidota > Bacteroidia > Marinilabiliales > Marinilabiliaceae > Saccharicrinis > Saccharicrinis sp. 156. The sequence continues at coordinate 176,257 of NZ_JBNGOS010000001.1, read as the reverse complement.
GATGTAATCCCGTAGATTGCGTTATGATTCACCCTGGCATAGGACATTATCATACCATCGCCATTTGTATCCAAAAGTTTGATACTGCCCGGAAGAGCTCCTTGGCGATAAATGAAACTATGGTCTGAACTGTTAGTCTTTAGAATTTAGAAAAGGTCTACATTTTTATTCTCCAAACATATAACCAACAGAAAATCTCAATACTTTATTCTTAATTTTTGTCCCATCACCGGTATATGCAGAAATATTGGCCAACCCTAGATCATAGGAGAGACCAAGCTGGATGTTGTTTACTATTATTCCTGCTCCGGCTGTGAGACCATAATCCAAACGTTTCAAATGATCTTCGTCTTCGTCATTGCCCCATTCAATATCCGCTTCGTAAGTTTCAGTTTCACCATCTTGGGTATATTCCTCTTTTTCTTTTCCACTTAAACCAATTCCAACATAAGGGCCAAAAATCCCATAGATTTTAGCTCCTCCTACATCAAATGTGGTTTTAGCAGTTAACGGTATATCAATATATACAGCATTCAGCTTCACTTCATATTCCCAGGTATCGCCCATATCTGTTTCTTTTTCACTTGATTTGAATCCTTTGGTGGAAAGAAGTAAGCCGGATTCAAATGAGACCATTTCGTTTAATGGAAATTCTACCGTAGGGCCAATGTGAAATCCGGGATTCATTTTAAAATCGTCGCTATAGGTATCGTCATCATCCTTTGCCAGCACATTTGAAAGATTTAAACCGCCTTTTATCCCAAAGGTCTGGGCATAGGTCTGAAAGCTCAACAAGCTTATTGCTGTTACCAATAGTAATGTTGTTGCTTTTTTCATAATAATTAAATTTAAGTGATTAGTTTATTTGAGTGTCAATGGCTACGCAGAAAGTTTTTCCTGCATAGCCATCGATTGGGTCATAATACTATTTCACAACCACCATCTTTTTGGTGGCAATTGTTTTATTGTCCACTTGTAAACTATAGAAATACATACCGCTTGAAAGATCACTTGCATCAAGAGAAATAGAATAATCCCCTGTGCTTTGTACTGCATTGACCAAAGACTTTATTTTGACTCCACTACAATTGTAAATCTCCAAACTGACTAATCCTGTCTTTTCCAAAGAGTACTTTATCTCTGTGGAAGAGGTAAATGGGTTGGGGGAGTTTTGGAGTATGAAAGATTCGTTAGCTACATGTTGACTTTTGTCAATGTTGGTAGGAATTCCAGTAATAGTAATGTCATCTATGTACCAGCCACTACTAACATCTGTAGTATGGTATGTGTTGTTTGAATAGAAGTAGAAAGATAGTTGAACATCTTGTTCCGCATAATCAATGAGCGATATCCATGTAAGAGGTGTCCATCCACCATTGCCAACATATCCGCTATATTCATCTAGATTTTCCCAATTGTTTTCACCCAAAACTCTAATTTGAACATATCCAAAGTCTTCAATATTAAAGTTATACCAATGGTTGAATCTTAAGGCAGGATTAGCTGTTGTAGTAGGAATAGTGATTATTGGGCTTATCAATCGACTATATAAATAATCTGAATAATTACCGTCAAGTATTGTTCCTGCGCAATTAGTTCCGTTATTTGCACTCTCAGGGCCGCTGGTTGGTAGGCCAACCTCCCAGATTCCCCGATCGGTATACCAATCATCTATTCCACTTTCCCAATCTTCGGGATTATTGAAGACATAGTCACCTGTTTCTATCATTATATCATCTATGTACCAACCTGTACTTGTGTTTGTAGTATGGTATGTGTTGTTAGAGTAAAAGTAGAAGGAGAGTTGAACGGTTTGTCCGGCATATTCCGATAAATCAAGTAAAGGCCGTGTCCATTTGGAACAACTATGAAGAGTATGACTGTTACCAGCCGAAAAATTTCCACCATTTAGTGTTGTCCATTCTGAATTTTCTGAAGTTCGAATTTGAACATATCCCAAATCTTCAATAGCAATACTAAACCAATGCCAGAACCTGAGGCGTGGGTTTTCTGACAGTTCAGGGACAATAAATTCACTACTTATCAGACGACTATGTAAATAATCAGAATAACTACCGTCAAGTATTGTCCCTGCGCAATTAGTTCCGTCGTGCGCGCTCCCTGGACCGCTTGATGGTTCGCCAATTTCCCAAATTCCTCGATCGGTATACCAATTGTCAATTCCACTTTCCCAATTTTCCGGATTGTTGAAAACAAAATCACCTGTTTCTATCCTTATTTCGTCGATATACCAACCTGCACTTATATCTGCAGTATGATATGAATTATGTGAAGTAAAATAAAAAGCAAGTTCAATTGATTCTCCGGCATAATCTGAAAGAACAAACATTGGCCTTGTCCACTTAGAACAGCTATGCAGTGTATTACCACTGCCAGCTGAAAAACTACCATTTTCTAAAGTTGTCCAATCAGTTTCCCCTACACGACGAATTTGCACATATCCGGCATCTTCAATTGCGATACTAAACCAATGCCAGAAACGGAGACGTGGGTTTTCAGATGCCTGTGGAATAAGAATACTTGTATGACGTATCAATCTCGTTGCTATTTCTTCAGTGTAATTGCCAGAAAGATTTGTTGCAGCGCAGTTGTTTCCTTCAAAAGATGAACCAGGGCCGGATGTTGGGATACCAGCATCCCATGTACCATAATCAACATGCCAATCATTTGTCCAGTCACCTTCAAAATCCTCCTGCCAAACTACCGTTTGAGCGTTTAAGATTAAACCAATTAATAGCAACAGGTTCAGAATACATAAATTTCTAAATCGTAAAAAAGTAAAAGTCTGTTTCATTTTGTTTGGGTTTTAAATTAAGAATTCTGCCAATCGGGTTAATTGGCATGGTTTAATTTATAGGATAACTTAAGTTGACTTAAGTATGAGACTGTTTAATGTGGTTTCCAGGCAGAAGCAATAATTCCTAAACAAGAGTATCTGTATCAAATAGACGTGTCAAAAATATCTGTAGTTCATCTTGATTACTGTCGGAGATAGTAATTGTTTCGGATAATATTTGGGTTTAGTACCTTATACAGTATGGGTCTGCAATATTTTTTATTTGTAATTAAAGTGAAATTTTTGGCTGCGTATTGGAAGTGCCACCTACAAAAGCAGAGGCAGGGATCGGTACTTTTATGATTCACTTGCAAAAGGAATAATTCATGGATCATGTATGCATCTAATTTACAAGCAGATTAAAGGAAAGTCAATACAGGAGCATTAAATACTTTGATTTTTTAACCTGCAGTTAATCAATTATCGGCAATCGCAACTCAATACATCATTGACAATCTCTCGATTTCTGAGTAAATTTAAGTATTGAAAATACTTCTTTGGTCAACTCCTCTTTCCTTCCATTATTAACTGTTAAAATATCCTAGTTATGAAAAGACAAAGACCCTTCATTTTAATCGCATTATTGGGATTGGTATTGCTATTCCCATGTATGACATTGGCACAAGCACCGGAAAAACTGAGCTACCAGGCAGTCGCAAGGGATGCCGGAAATAACCTAATAAATAATACAACGGTAGGGATGCGAATCAGTATTTTACAAGGTACAGTCAGCGGCAGTGCTGTTTACGTTGAAACCCATACACCCACCACCAATGACAACGGACTGGTTAGTGTTGAAATAGGAGCCGGGATTACTACCCATATTTTTACATCTATAAACTGGGCAGATGGACCATACTTTATTAAAACAGAAACCGACCCGGAAGGTGGATCTAACTATACCATATCGGGTACGAGCCAATTGTTGAGTGTGCCCTACGCCCTGTACGCCAAAACAGCAGACAGCGCGGTAAACTATGATGAAACAGATCCAGGTGTGGGTATAAATACACTTAATTATCTATCAAAATGGGATGGCAGCGCTTTGGTGGCATCTTCAATTTTTGATGATGGTGATGTGGGTATAGGCACATTGGATCCGGCAGATAAACTGCATGTTAACGGATCATTGAGATTAAGCTATAACAATTACGTTAGGGCGGATGGGAATTACGGTTTTCTGGGGCTTAGCGGCGGTGACGGATGGATAAGTACCGGAGGAATTATACAGTTATTTGGAGCTTCTTCCAGTGCAGATTATGCTAATTCCATACGCTTCCTGAATAATAGTGGGGAGGTGATGAGAATTGCCGGTGGGACTGGTTACGTAGGCATTAATACCAGTGAACCGGAGGAAGAGCTGGATGTAAATGGCGGCATTCGAGCCAATGAGTATGTGACGGGTGGCGACGATCAAAATTATCATAAATATAAGTTATTGCGAAACCTTACAGGTTATGCCATCGGCGTTTCTTATGGTGATCAATTGGGCTCAGTAAACAGTTGGTCTAATGCTTATACCTGGCGAGGCGCAAGTGAGGGGTATGGCTGGTTATGGAGAAATTATGAGGGAATAGGTTGGATGAGTCTAAGCTCCTATGATGGCCGATTCTATTTGCAAGGTAAGGCGCAGTTTAATGATGATGTTGGCATCGGTACAGATAATCCGGGAGCAAGATTGGAGGTGGCTGAAAGACCTGATGCAACGAACGACCCTGTAGCCATTAGACTTACAAATCTTAGAAGCCCTCACGATCTATTCTGGGAAATGAGAGCTTATGACAGCGGAGCCGGTGGACCATACGGGCGGTTTTCAATATTTGGTGGTTATTCGGGTGGTTCCGATATGTTTGTTGTCACTACTACAGGTAATGTGGGAATCGGCACCATTGATCCTAAAACAAAACTACAAGTTGTCGGATTGCCCGAATATGCAGACAATGCGGCGGCATTGGCTGCAGGTCTTACCATTGGAGCCTTTTACAGAACAGGTGATCTGCTAAAGGTTGTCCATTAACTTAAAAAATCAGGTGAAACTCAATAAACTCGTAAAGTCATGACAGAGCTAAAAAACTCATTAATGTTTTTCTTCGTTTTTGCTTTATTTTCCGTTTCAACGCTGGCGCAAGAAGTAGTAGCTGCTTCCGGTGGTGAAGCGTCTGGCACAGCTGGTTCCGCAAGTTATACTGTTGGTCAGATATTTTATGCAACCTATGAAGCAACCACGGGTTCCGTGGTAGAAGGAGTGCAGCAGCCATTCGAGATATCTGTGTCAACAGGTATTGAAAATATACCCGGTATGGACCTTAAGCTCTCCGCTTTCCCCAATCCTACTACCGATTATTTAACCTTAAAAGTGGATGCTCAATTGTTGGACGAAGCAAATGCTTGGTATTGTCATTTATACGATATGAAAGGTCTGTTGCTGCTAAATAAAAGACTGGTGGCAACACAAACCATCATTGATATGGCAAAATTTCAATCCGGAAGTTACCTGCTTCAAGTCGTACGTGTGAATAATTCTGGAGTTCAACAAAAAGTAGGTGTATTTAAGGTGATCAAGTATTAAGTCTGGGTAAATCAACTAAATAAAATAGAGATTCCTAATTATATTACCGTAATCCCCATAGGTACACTAAGTCTTCATCTAATAATTTGACATACAGTTACAAAATGATTATATTTAATTTAGTCCAATAATTAACTTTAACCCGGATTAGGTATTAGAACTTCGTCATGTACATTGAAAGCGCAATAAAACAAAGCTTTACTGAAACGAGGCATAACTTGTCCCGATTACTTTCGGGAGCACCGCTCCGGTGAGATGAAGTGAAGTAACGAAGTGTCTTGTTTTGAGGCAATTTCAATATGTATTAGATTTTTTAATACATACTTGCGGGTTTATTGAGCTTATTGTAAGCTTATTTAAAAACCGGCCTCATTATGATATATGCTGATGATCTTAAAAGAGCCATTGGAATTTCGCAATCGTTGGCAAAGGAATTTTCCAATGCAGTGTTTTCGCCTGCCCATTTGTTAAAAGCACTGTTGCATAAAGATATTGAATTAACAGACCTGCTGACGGCTTTGGATCAGGATATCTATTACCTGGAAGAATGGGCTGAGGTGCGAATCGAGTCCGCTCCCAAGGCATCAAAAATCCCGGAGAACCCTCCGGGTGATGAAATGGTAAAAGCGGTATTCAGGGAGGCCGAAACAATCAGTATTAAACTTTCCAACGATGAAGTTGATGCGGTTTGTGCATTGGTAGCTTTGTGTATTCCTGGTGTTGGCTTTAATTACGAACAGCTCAAAACTTTACCCTTGTCCTCCAATCAGATTCTGGATTTCTTGATGGAAAATAAGGACATACAAAGTGCCATAGGTGAAAAGGCGGAACAGGCTGACAAGGTAGGGCAAAAAACAGGTCAAAACGCTCTGCTGAAGTTTTGTATCGACAAAAATGAGCAGGCCATTCAGGGAAAGCTTGATCCGGTAGTGGGAAGAGATAAAGAGATACGAGAGATTTCCGAGATACTTGGGCGAAGGTATAAATCTAATGTTTTAATCATTGGCGACGGAGGTGTCGGAAAGACTTCTCTGGTACATGGATTCATTCAGCATATCATCGAAGAAAAAGTCCCAACCGGTTTAAACGAAACGAGAGTGTTTGAGTTGGATTATGGTGCGTTGATCGCCGGAGCTTCTTACAAAGGTGAAATAGAAGATCGGCTAAAAAATATCATTGCCGAGATACAGCAATTTCAAAGCGTAATACTGTTTATAGATGAACTTCATGTGTTACTCGACAGGCAAGGCGGTGCTTCAGGGGCTGTTAACCTCTTAAAACCGGAACTTTCCAGGGGTAACATAACGATAATAGGAACCACCAGTATCGAGAATTATACCAGGCATATCGAGACAGATGTCGCCTTTCAGCGACAATTTGAAATCATTAAGATGGAAGAGCCTGATGAACAAACTTCAATTAGAATGTTGGCCGAGGTCATTCCATCCTATGAACAACATCATGGGCTTAAGGTTAGTGAAGAGGTCATTTCGGAGGCTGTGCGCTTAGCCAAACGATTCCTGAAAGATAGGTGTTTACCGGATTCGGCCATTGACCTGATTGATCATACCATGTCAGGAGTTAAGCTCATGGCAGATACTTCGGAAAAGACCATCGAAGACCTGAAAAATGAATTGGAGCAGTTGAAAGGCCAGGAAGAAGATACTTCAAATAACTTGGCCATATTCTACGCAAATATTAAAAATAGACTGTCGCCTGTTCTCTATGCCAAACTGAACGAAGGGGAAGAGCAAGACAGTGATGGGTCAGCCTTGTTCGACAAGTGTAGTGATTTAATCAAAAAGTTGGAAGATGCTGCCACAGAGAAACCGGAAGCCCTAAAGACCTCGGATATAGGCGCCATGGTTGCCCGACGAACCGGAATCCCCATGGGGAAAATTCAGGCCAAGGAAAAGGACCGCCTGGTGAATATGGAAGATCATTTTAAAAAGCGGGTGATCGGTCAGGATCATGCCTTAAAAAGCATTGCAGAGGCCATATTGGAGTCTCGTTCCGGACTGAAAAAAGCAGGTCAACCCATTGGCTCGTTCTTCTTTTTGGGCCCCACAGGTACCGGGAAAACAGAGCTGGCCAAAACACTTTCGGAGTTTCTTTTTCAGGACGAGAAATATCTGATCCGGTTCGATATGTCAGAATTCAAGGAGGAGCACTCTGCTGCCTTGCTTTATGGAGCACCTCCGGGATACGTAGGCTACGAAGAGGGTGGGTTGCTGGTTAATAAAATCCGGCAGAAACCTTATTCCGTGGTACTCTTCGACGAAATTGAAAAGGCTCATCCCTCGGTTTTTGATATTTTTCTGCAGATTTTGGATGAAGGAAAACTACATGATAGATTGGGGAAGGAAGGCGACTTTTCAAACGCCGTCATCCTGTTCACTTCCAACATTGGCAGCGACTTTATCGTTGACTCTTTTGGCAGAGGCGAAATACCATCATCCGATCAACTGATGGAAATTATGACCAGTTATTTCCGGCCTGAGTTTCTGGGAAGGTTGACTGAGATTGTACCTTTTGCACCAATAAGCAAGCAAAATGTGGTGAAGATATTCGACATCCATCTTAAATATTTGTTAAGGTTATTAAAAGATAAGGGTATTGAATTCGAAATAGAAACCCGGGCAAAAGAAAAATTGGCACTGGCCGGATATACTCCTAAATACGGAGCACGACCTATTGTTAGTGTTATCCGAAATCAGTTACGAAGGCCACTTTCGAGGTTGATTATTACGGAAAAAATAAAACCTGGCTCCAAAGTTTTAGTCGCTTTGGATGAAAAAGATGCAATTGATATAAAAATTAGTTAACTTGTAGTTGACTAAATCATAAATACATATACTATGCAAGAATACGGAATTGGAGGTACGGAGGTTAAGGGAGATGCCAGTGAAGCTATTGGTGAAATCCCTCAGAATAGGACTTTAATGATTGAAAAACTTACGGATGAAGAACCGATGAAGCCGGAAATGACAAGAGGACTGACTTCGATTTCCGATGTCTTCAATCATTTCTCCCCCACAGTGGAGTTGGAGTTTGAAGATGCGGAAGGAGCCACCAAGGAAGAATCATTAAGCTTCAAAAGTTTGGCCGATTTCGATATTAAAGGAATCACTGCACAAAGCGAATTTTTAAAAGATCTGACCAATCAAAAGGAACAGTTCTTTAAGATTATCAAGCAACTCAAGAGTAATAAAATGCTGCGGAAGGCACTTGAGAATCCGGAGACCAAACAGGCGGTCTTGAATGCGATTTACGCAATGATCAAAGAAATTGAAGAGGCCTAATGAATTAAAAATTGAAAAGCATGGACAAGGAGTTAAATATAGAACAATATAAAGAACAGGTAATTGAAAAAACGAAAGAAGTAAGTAATGCACCTGATCTTCTAAAACAGAGTTTGGATCAATTGGCTAAGGTGGGCGAATTTGATATGTTGGAAATGGCCATCGATGGTGTTCAAAACCTGAATCCGGAAAGAAAAGCCAGAAAGAGAATATTTTTGACCGAATCGGCCAAGGCAGATGAAAGAGACGAGTTGAAAAAAACACTGGAACTTTGGGCAGCCGTGCTTTCCTCGTCCGATGATATATCAGAATTGGTGGAGAGTTGCGAAAGTGGAAGTAAGGTAGCCGAGGAAACATTGAAAAAGAATCTGTCCAAAGCTATCGACTCCTGTCGCGAACTGGAACAATCGTACCGTTCGGTGGCCTTGTTCTTTAAAAATACCGAAAGTGATAAGATCAAGAACATCACCTTTTTGAATGCTTCCAAAGAGCAATTGAAGGATTTGGACGATACCCGTTTTATTGATGCTGTTCGGGATGAGCTGGTACAAAATTTCGATCGCCTGGATCTGAGGGGTAACTACAGTATTTTGGTGGTTCCCGGTTATTTGGGATCGAACAAGGTAGTGGAAAAATGGGCCAAGATTGCCCATGAGAATAAGGTGATGATGGTTACCGATTTTGAGCACCTGGATACCCCTGACGATACCATGGAGATGTTCGAAATGGCCAACCTTACTGCTGGCGACATGTATAAATCCAATACCATAATGACCTGTAATTATTTGGTGGGACGCGACAGGCACAAGGAAATAGGTGAAGAAGAGGAACTATATGTGACTCCTTCCGGAGCTTTGGCCGGTACCATCTACAAAACATTGATGTCGCAGGTGGCTGCCGGTAAAAAACACGGTAGTTTGAGCGAGGTGGATGGTGTTAAATTCGACCTGAAAAAGAGCGAGATAGCCAATCTGGAAAAACTTGGGTTAATTCCAATGGTAAACGAGTATGGAAAGGTGATGGCATTTTCGGCCAAAACACTGTTCAATGGAGATAACCTCGGACTTCAGACTTATTCGGTGGTGCGTGTGTTTGACTATGTCACCAAAGTGTTAATGGATTTTTTGAACCGAAGGGCGTTTGAGAATTTTAACATGAAAACACGAAAGGAAATAATGGGTCAGGTTATCCGATTCCTGGATGGGATTACAGGTCCCGGAAGACTGATAGAGAAGTTTTCCATCAAACGATTCGAACAGGACAAAGTTCAAAAAGACCGTATTTACCTGGATATACATATGACTCCTTATTTTCCGGCCAAAAGCTTTATGATAAAGATGGATGGGCAGAAAGGTGATGATGGTAACGATTGGGATACAGAATACGAACAAAGCTAACCCGCATAATTCATATCTTGTTATGAATATGAATGGGTGTGTGGGTTAATCCCGGTATAGAGACGCTTGATTTTGGGTATCCCAAAATTTAGCTGAACTTAATCGCTGTCGGAGACAGCAATTATTCTGGCGAATAATTGGGGCTAACGCTGCTCTTACGAACGGCATCATTAATGATATGAATGCCAGATTTCCCTAATGATTGATATTAAGTTATTAAAAAATTACATCATGTCATTTAAAGCGATTATGGATATCGACGGTACGCAGTACCGAGTATTGAATTGTAGTTACAGCATGCATCAGGAAATTGATGATACTGGCCGGCCATCCTCAACGGCGCGAGGCGGTGTTGTTAACGTTGTAGTGGAATCCACGGATAATACCAGCCTTTTTGAATGGATGTGCGACAGTTACATGCGCAAGGATGCCAAAATTACCTTTAACAAGCGAGACGAAGATTCCAAGATGAAGGAATTGGAGATCAAGGAGGCTTATATGGTAAGTTACGAAGAATCTTTTGACAACACAGGATCCGGCGCAATGGTAGAATCTGTCTCAATGTCAGCCAAAAGCATTGCCATGGGAAATGGCCAGCATGAAAATGAATGGCCTGTATAACGGGTGAAAATGCAATCCTGCAGACTGTAACTGTCAATAATGGAGGTGTATTAGGTCAAGCTTCTGTTGGAGACAGTTTCGGTTTTATTTTTTTGTAAAAAAAAAGTTATGTCGTGTGCCGCTCGATTACATGTGAAAGGAGTTAGTTCCGAAAAAAATGGTCTTAAAATACTTTCATATAACTTAAGCCTTACTCAAGAAGTTGATGAGGCAAATAGGGTAAGTGGAAGGGTTCAAATAGGTATGATCCATGTTTCCGTTCAGGATCCTAACGATCCGGCTTTTGTGCAATGGATGGTGATGAACGGTATTAAAGAGGGGGAAATATCGCTCTCCGGCGTGATAGCTACAGGCCCGCACAGAAGCATTCAGTTCAAGGATGCCAGGTTGGTAGGGTATAGTGAATCCTTTGCTGATATGACTGATATTGTTGTTGACTTGACCATAGCTGCCGGTGAAATTACGCTGCAAGATGTAAATTACGCACCTATCAAGAGTTAGCTAATGTGTTGATAATATTCTTATCACAAGATTAATCCCATTGTTATAATCTGCTATATTATGTCGTTGTTGTCGAAAATAGATGTCCGGATAAATGATAACGAATTGAAGAGTTTTCTGCATATCACGGTCAACCAAAACTTATATGGGATAGATAACTTTGAGATTGTTTGTCGTTATGACGACCTTGAGAAACTGGATGGTTTTGTGCTTGAAAATACAAAAGACTTTTTGGGCACTCCTATCGTTATTCAAACAACCATCGAAAGAAACGAAAAGGAAGAAGACGGATTTTTCTTTAAAGGTTATGTCACCGAGGTGCAGGGTAACCGCAGTTATATGGACAACAATAACCTGATTGTAATTTCAGGAGGCAGTGCCGAGATCATCCTGAACCGTAAGCCTACCAACCGGGCATTTATCGAAAAAAACCTCGGCGATATTGTAAATGAAGTTCTAAAACCTTATGGCCTAAGGTCAAAAGTATCCCCGCGTAACAGCGACATGTTTCCTTATACCGTTCAGTATGAAGAAAGCGACCTGGAATTTTTAAAGCGCCTTGCCATCCGGTATGGAGAATGGTTTTTCTTTAATGGACAGGAAGTGGTGTTTGGAGAGCTTTCCTCTAACGAGGAGGAACTTATAATGGGTACTAACCTAGATGACTTGCAATATCAGTTGAGGGTGAAACCGGTAAATTTCAGTCTGTTCGCCAATGATCCGCTTAAGTCTGATGTTTACAATTTCCAGTCTGGATCCGCAAAAGTAGAATCCAACCTGAATTTGTACGGAAAACATGCCCTGAAAAAATCCAAAGAACTGTATGCCGAAGAAGGAAGAGACTTTTTTGAGCATCTCAACGCAGAAGAAACCAAAGTAGAAAAGGCCTTGAATAACGCTGGCGAAACGGAAGAAGCTGTTGATGCGGTGAATCTTAGTGATATCTCCGGTTCTTCAACTGCAGGTTTTTTATCCGCAGGTTCTAAAGTGAAAATTGCCTGCCCCGATGCCGAAGGGAAAAACAAGGTGGATTTCGGTACGCATTGGATCACCACGGTACAGCATTATTTTGAGAGTACGCTAAAATATCAAAACCAGTTTACTGCAATACAGGCGGAAACAGCCATTCCCGAAAATGCCGATCCTTACTTTGTGAGAAATAGTTACCAACAATTTGCAAAAGTAACGGACAATGTGGATCCTGAAAAATTGGGGCGGGTTAAAGTAAGCTTTAATTGGATGGAAGACCGACAGGATACACCATGGATAAAAGTAGTGACACCATACGGCGGAAAGGATTCAGGTTTTTATTTCGTGCCGGCCATCGGATCCCGTGTATTGGTGGGGTTCGAAGATGGAGATGTGGAAAAACCATATTGTATTGGTGCCTTGTTCGATAAAGACAAAACACCCGATTCCGCCTGGACAGGTAACCACGATGATGCCAATGCCAAGGTACACGCTATCCGCACCCAAAGCGGGCAAACCATTGAGTTGCATGATGAAGGGGGTAGCGAAAAAATTAGGATCTATGATACCGGCGGGAAAAATGAAATTACACTGGACAGCGCTAACGGTGAGATCAGTTTGAAAGCTTCAAATAAGCTTAGTATTCAGGCCAAAGATATTGAGCTGAATGCGGATAATGGAATCAAGTTTAATGCGACGCAAGATCTGGAGCAATCAGGGATGAATGTCAAGATCGAAGCAAAATCAAATGCTGACCTAATCGCAAATGCAGCTGTTAAAGTTGACGGGAAAGCAAGTGCCGAAATTTCATCTACAGGTATAACTGCTGTGAAAGGAACAACGGTAAAGCTTAATTGATCCAACAATGATTTCTCGCACTTTTTTTTAAAAGGACTAATTGTTGATCTCGTGTTCAATTCATTCATCGGACCAATTTGCACAAATGAGGGACTTTAATTATGGACAATCCTATCGTACAACGGTTAAAAAAACTCACCTTCTTATGGTTGGAATTCACCGATGAGAAAGAAGCACGGATATGTCGTTGGTTGGTTAAAGCTGATGAGGTAAGTATGATAAAAACATTTTACCAGCTTCAAACTTCGGAAGGAAATGACACAGCCGATTTCTTCATTCAACTTTCCGCACCGTTAAACTCTGTTGTTGATTACTCCTCCGGTATTAAAAATGAGTTCCTGGATATAATAAAATCCATTCAGGAAGAATCGGATGAGGAAGATATAAAAAGCTGGGGTGTCAGTAAAAAGTTCATGGAAGATTCTACTTTAGAATCCGCATTAAAGATATTTGAGCGTTTTGCCGAGTGTCTGAAACTTCCGGAGGGTTTTTTGGTAATTTACCTTACCCCTGCATCATTAAAAAAACAAGCAGATCTGATTGAATGGTTACAGATTGCCCTCGAAATCGGGATTTCAGAAAGAGTCAGGTTTATGATGATGGATGCTTTGGAAGATCCACTACTTGACGAGTTGTGCGAAAACTATCCTCAATTAGCACATACGATTGAACCCAATTTAAATATGAGTGCGGCAGTCAAAAAACTAGCTTCGGCAGGGGATGCTTCCGATCCCGGCGTTAAGTTCCGTAAAGCATATGTTTTATTGACACAGGCTATTGCTAAACAGGATATGTCGCTGGTGAAAAAGACATCTGAAAAGGCTTTTAAAATTGCCGATAAAAACAAATGGCCTCATATGAAGGTGGCCGTAAAAATGGCTACAGCCGGAGCATTCTTAGGGAAAAGCGATTACGACAAAGCGTATGATTTGTACGGTGAAGCGTTTACCTATTCTGAAGACGCTTTTAAGGAAGGTGATATAGCTAGTGGTAAATTGGCCGTAACTACACTCTTTTCGCAAGCCTCGGCAATGATTGGTGCGAAGAAATTTGATATTGCACTTGAATCATATGAGCGGGCCATTCCTTTTGCCATTAAAACAGAAGACTTTTATAATCAGATGGAAGCCTGGCGTATGGCCGGATATTGCCAGTCCCGGTTAAAGAAATATGATGCGGCTTGGGAGGCTTACGCAAAGGCCCTGGATTCAGGGGAGAAGTTGGATGAACAGCTCCGCAAAAGTAGCACGCTCCCTTTTGTAGGATACGAATTAAAGTTATTGGCAAACAGAACCGATCATGCCGATCAGGTGGATAGAATAGAGGAAAGGATGATACACCTGGTGGGTGAAAACTGGACCGAAAAACTCGAAGTGGTATGATGCCTGCAGCCAAACATTTCGACCCTGTTATGGGAGTGGATGTCCATATGATCCAGCCTCCGGGACCCGTTCCTCCTGTTCCGATCCCCCATCCTTTTGTTGGTTTTTTTATGGACCCGGCAGATTATGCTCCGGTGATTGGTTCTACGGTCTATGTAAACGGAGTGCCAAGGGTACAAGCAGGTTCCGGGAGTAGTGTTCCTTCCATTGTTTTTCACATCCCCATGGGTGGCACCTTCATTAAACCCATAGGGAATGAAGGTGAAGCATATATGGGTAGTTCCTCTGTGTTGGCCGAAGATGAACCCTTTTCTTATTTGTCGTTACCCGTTTTAAGCTGTAGTTGTATTGGCATGCCACCTCCACCGCGCAAAAAAGGCGGGGGAGGAGGACTGATGCTGCCAACTTCAATAGTGACGCCCATCCCGGCCGGTGCACCTGTTCTTGTGGGTGGAGCACCTACAATCTCTTTAATGGCGGTGGGGATGAAACTGGGAATGGCGGGTTTGGGTAAGCTGGCCGGGAAACTCCGTAAAATGCAGAAAAGCAGCAAGCGGATGAAGAAAATTTCGGACAAGCTTCATAAAGCTGCTGATAAGATAATGGACAAGCTGGGCGTTCCTCCCAGTGTTCGCAATAAAGTTCATCGGGGTATCTGTTCGGTTACCGGTCACCCGGTAGACATTGCGACAGGGAAAGTATTTACGGAACATACCGATATTCAACTGCCCGGACCAATACCATTCTCCTGGGAAAGAGTTTATTTTACTACATCGATGTATGAAGGCCCTATGGGTCATGGTTGGCATCATAGCTACGACTTGGCGCTATATTGCGACCGGGAAGAAGAAATAACAGTTGTGCGGTTGGCCGATGGCAGAATGGCCGAATTTCCAATCCTAAAAAAAGGCGATCGGCATTTTAACAGAAAAGAAAAACTGACACTGATTAATGATGGGAAAAGATATATTTTAAAGGATCAGTCCGGTTTATGGTTAATCTTTAAAAAACTGAATTCTTCGCCCGATATTTATCGTTTGGTTTCCGTCGGAAACCGCAATAAACACAAAATTAGCTTTACGTATGATTATAAGGGGAACCTGGAACAGGTTATGGATAGTGCGGGAAGAGAATTGCAGATAATAAGCGATGAAGAAAATCGCATTCGGGAAATATATGGGCCACATCCCAATGAAAAAGATGAAACAATATTACTGGTTTCGTACAACTACAATAAATATGGCGATTTAATCAAAGCGGATGATGCGTTGAAGCAATCGTTCTGTTATGATTATAAAAACCATCTTTTAATAAAAGAAACCAACCGTAATGGTTTGAATTTTTATTTCGAATATGAAGGCAATGATGAAAATGCCCATTGCATTCATACCTGGGGGGATGATGGGATATATGATCATCAACTGACTTATTTTCCCGGGGACGGCATGACCATTGTTGAAAACTCCCTCGGCCACAAAACCCATCACTATTACAATTCCGAAGGGGTTGTGATTGAGGTAATAGATGCTTTAGGTAACAGTTCATACACTAAATACAACGAGTTTAACGAGGTAGCCGAGGAATTGGATGAATTAGGCAGGACGACCGGGTACGCTTACGATGAAAGGGGTAACCAAATTTCTATTGTACTTCCGGATGGAGCTGGTATTTCCATGGAGTTTGATGAGGAGGATCAACTGGTTGAAGCAATTGATGCGGTTGGTGGTAAATGGCAATGGAAATATGATAAATACGGTAACCTTGTTCAGCGGAAAGACTGTCTAAACCGTTTCACGCAATATAACTATTGGCAAGGACTTTTAAATATGGTCACCGATGCGGCAGGAAACAATACCAGGCTGGATTACGACAAGTGGCTCAACCTTTCGAAGCTGGTAACGCCGGATGGAGGTGAAAGTCAATGGGATTACGATTTTCTTGGGAGATGTATAACCGTTACCGATCCCAACGGTAACATTCAGCGACGTTACTTTGATGAACTGGGAAGGGTGATAAAAGTAGAAGAGCCGGACGGTAATACCCGCGAACTCAAATACGATGGAGAAAGCAATGTGCTGCAAGCCAAAGACAAGCAACATGATGTGGCATTTACTTACAAAGGGATGAACCGACTGGCTTCGAGAAGCGAGGCAGGTACAACAGTTAAATTTCATTACGATACCGAAGATCAGTTAACGGGAATCACCAACGAGCAAGGTTCGGTATATCGCTTCGAGTTAGATCCATTGGGAAATGTATTTAAGGAAATCGGTTTTGATCAACTGACCCGAACCTATTATCGCGATACGGCAGGACAAGTCATTAAAGTTGAACGGCCAGAGGAAAAGTGGACTAAATATGAGTACGATCCGGCAGGACGTGTGACCCGGGTTAACTACCATGATGAAACCAATGAAAAATATGAATACCGGGGTGATGGGGAATTACTTGGAGCTGAAAACCAACATCAGAAAGTACAATTTGAAAGGGATCTGTTCGGACAGGTAAGCAGAGAAGTACAGGGTGAATTTGAGGTAGCATCTTTTTATGATATACTTGGACGAAGAACCAAATTAACTTCTTCTTTAGGTGCCAATATCGATATTACCCGCAATGCCATGGGCGATGTGGAACATTTGGGTGCCCAACAAGGTGATGGGATAACATGGAATGCCGTTTTTAACCGCGACAAGATGGGCTTGGAAATTGAACGTAGTTTGCCGGGGGGAATACGCAGTATCACCAAGCGTGACAAACTGGGGCGACCTATCCATCATATTATACGTGGTTCAGGTGGTAATTTTATGGACAAACGTTACCAGTGGGACGTAAACGACCGTTTGCGTAAAATTCTCGATGCCCACCATGGAACCACCTCCTTTGATCATGATGCATTGGGTAACCTGGCCGGGGCACAATATGGCGATGGCTCATTTGAGTTCCGCATGCCCGATGCCGTGGGCAACTTGTTTAAAGCAAAGGATCAAAAAGACAGGAAGTACGGTCCGGCCGGACAGTTGCTGGAAGCCATGGGTACCACCTACGATTACGATGCCGAAGGCAACCTCATTAAAAAAACGGAAGCCAGTGGTAAAGTCTGGTTATACCAGTGGAATGCCTCCGGTATGCTGGCCAAAGTAATACGACCCGATGGTTATGAGGTAAGCTTTACCTACGATGCCCTGGGACGAAGACTCTCCAAAACATTCCATAACAAAACCACCCGTTGGGTTTGGGACGGTAACGTGCCGTTACATGAATGGGTTGAAACAGCAATACAACAGGAAACAAAACAAGATTATTCAACAAAAGGTCCGGAAAGCATAAATAAAGCTAAAGAACTAATTTCAAACGCACCTGCCAATGGGCCACCATCAGCTGTAACAACCTGGGTTTTTGAACCTGAAAGTTTTGCACCTGTGGCCAAGCTAGTGGGAGAAGAACGCTTTAGCATTATCTCCAACTACCTGGGCACCCCCACCCAAATGTTTGATGCCAACGGAAAACAAATTTGGGCAGCAGACACTACTATTTACGGAGATTTATTAAATTTGAAAGGGCGTAGAGATGCCTGTCCGTTCCGTTATCCGGGGCAATATGAGGATGTGGAAACGGGACTGTATTATAATAGGTTTAGGTATTATGATCCGCAGAGTGGTGGATATGTTAGTCAGGATCCGATAGGATTGTTGGCTCAAAACCTTAATCTGTATTCATATGTACCAGATGTAAATTATTTTATCGATATATTTGGTCTGGAAATTATTTATAGGCTTTTAAGGTCTGATGAAGATCCTTCTAAGGGGCTGTCAGCTAAAAAACCAAATCGAGGTATGACTGTTCATGGA
Source organism: Saccharicrinis sp. 156 (assembly GCF_050589685.1). Classification (NCBI taxonomy): domain Bacteria; kingdom Pseudomonadati; phylum Bacteroidota; class Bacteroidia; order Marinilabiliales; family Marinilabiliaceae; genus Saccharicrinis; species Saccharicrinis sp. 156. The sequence continues at coordinate 157,953 of NZ_JBNGOS010000001.1, read as the reverse complement.
CATGTTTCTTCAGGAAGTAGAAATAAAGGTTCACAATTCATATCTACTAGTAAAGACCCCACTTATTTGGCTGATAAATGGCATAGTCCTGGTCAAAAGATGGTGGCGATTGATACAGATAAACTTGGGCCAAATGTTCAAATTATTGATATCTCAACCAAAGAAAAAGCTATTGCAAGTGGGGTGGGATCGGGATCTGCAAATATTCCTGCCAAATCCAAAGAAGTATTACTTGTTGGTGAGATACCTGCTGATGCGATGGAAGAAGTTGATGCAAATAAATTCAAAACAAATTGTAAGTAATGAACAAATGTGATGCAACAAATATTATAATAGATGGTTTATTAGGAGAAGAATCTATTCCTGTAAAATTAAGAACGGAAAGATTCTTCGATAATGAGAAGTATTCAAAGGTGAAGGAAGCTGTATTATTTTTAGTTGATGAATATAAGGACAAAAGTATGGTGCCAAAAGATCTTGCATTATGTTTTGTTGATATTTCAAATCATTTTTATGTGAGTGAGAATGTTTTTTCAGAAGATCTGATTTGTAAAATAGAAGATGCAGGTTTCGAACTTTCAGAATTGGCAAATAAATTATTCACTTGATGGAAATATATATCGAGAGTAAAAGAAAAAAAATAGATAAATTGCTAAAGAAATATCCATCTGCAGAGATAATTGATGTAACAACCAAAGGTATCCAACCTTGGATAAAATTTAGTCCTTTCTTTCCCCATGGAAATATACCTATTCCATTTTCAAAAGATATAAAATCTACCTCAGTTGAAGGTGTATGGCAAGCCTTAAAAGTTTTTGAAAGAAATGATATAGATTTATTAAAACTTGACATAAAAACTATGAAAGGTCTAAAAAGAAGTATAAAATCCTATGGTAAAGTATTAGGACATAAAAAAGGAATAAATGAAGATGTTTTGTTAGGGTATCTTGAGGCTCGAAAATTTATTTATTTACCAACATATAAATGGGTATTAGATAATAATTTACAAGAAGAGATACAGAAATTAAAAGAATTACTAATTAATAAATCTATTGTTTTTCTTGATTATGAGACAAATGAAGATATTTGTAATTTATCAAAACCTCTTTCACATGCAAGCTTAATTAAGAAATATTTAATGGATATTTGGCCTAGGTTTGAAATGTTATCCGGGAATGTAAGCTGAACTCTGTCCAATAATTTTGTTCTCGATTTCAAATTAACTTATTTTTTTCTTTAAACCAATTTCTAAAAGCCCCAGCTCGCTCGGATTTGTAATCCGAGCTTTTTCTATAATAACAATTTATCTTTGAGCCCTCGCTATCGCACGATTGCATCGTGTGATTTTGACACTTAAACATAAGCTTTTATTATAAATGATGTAGTTTTTGTTTAATATTAATCATTCTTTGTAAAACACATAATGAAGAGTTAAGCTTGGAAATTTAATACGTAATAATGTAAATGTTTTTGTATTTAACTCTATTTGAGTCACACGATACAATCGCACGACAGCGGGATTTTTGTTAAAGGGTTGTGATGTAGCTTGAAATTAAGGCAAATACAATGGTGACAATGTTTCTGCTTTAGATGTAAAAGTTATACCATTTTAACTATGAAGTTAGCACTTGGTTTTATGCCGATGGATTAATGACAGCGTTAAATGCGAAGCAAATTTAACGCCCAGTTCATTAACCAATCGGTATTACATATTAACAGCAATATTTCTTCTCAAGTCGTACAAATTTTCTCTCTGACCGTCTAAAACGCTTCACGGGTGGCTCAAAAGTTCTCTCTGGCATCCGACACCTTTTCTCTGGCGACAAAAAAGTTCCAACTGGCGGGTAAAAACCTTTATCGGGCGGGTGATCATTCCTCTCTGGCGGTATAGGTTCCTCTCTGGCGGCATGAATATCTTCGCTGGTGGTATAGATTTATTCTCTGGTTGAGAAATCCTCCAATTACTTCCATTTTTTGGCAGGATATTGGGAAAAAGGATATTAAATCCAGCCCAAGTCTGTCATTGATATTATTTTATCCATATAGGCAATGCCACCGAGTGGTAACCTTTATATATCCATACTTTTCGTAATATCTGACCTCTACTACCACTTCCTTTACGAGGCATATCAAGCTTGCCATTGGGAACCATATCACCAACATGGTACAGGTTTCCTTTAAGGTCAAAGGTTACAAACTAACGATCCGCATACCGGTTATTGCTGCTCCATAATTCTGGATTACGACCTGTCTTATTTCGGTATCGTTATCCGCCACCCACAGTCCGTCTTCAATATCAAAGAATTCGCATTCCCTGCCGTGTCGGGTGGATACACGGTAACCCATAGTATGGTTGTGGGTCCAAAAAATGCAAGTCTTGGACGCGCTTAGGTTTACAAAACGTTGCACATCAATAAACTGGTTAACAGCACGGTCGTTGCCCACTATTCTAAGTCCCATGCCTAAGGTTTGGGCAGCAGGGGAGTTATCATACCTTCGCCATACGGCCATTAGGGCGTTCATTTGGTGTCCACTTAATTGCAGTTCGTTAAAGCTGCCTAAGCCTCTACCTAATTTCAGACACTTTTTTGCCCACTGCAAGGAAGCCACCGTACATATTCCCTGTTCTGCGCCCTGGAAGTAGTTGTTACTCATTGGAAAAATTCTTCTTAAAGCCATTGTTTCTCCTCCTAATTTTTTAATTGGAATAATGAATCCAAGTTAGTGTATAGATTTCCGGGTGTCAATGTAAAAAGAGTGTTTCAACTGATTGTGCCAAATTGTTTTCAATACAACAATGTTGCATGTGAAAATATAGCCAGGATATAAGTAGGGCTGTGGTTTGTACGGAATGAAAGGGTGAAGAAAGATCTGTTGTAAAAGTTTAAACCCGGATTATGTATTGGAGGTTCGTCATGAGCATTGCAAGTACAATAAAACAAGCATTACTGAAACGAGGCATCACTTGTTCCGATTACTTTCGGGAGCATCGTTCTGGTGAGTTGAAGTGAAGCAACGAAGTGTCTTGTTTTAAAGTAATTTCAATGGGTAATAGAATTTCTAATGCATATTGCGGGTTAAAAAGAGTTTTAACATGAAGTTCTCCATGGAGTGCACAAATGACTACGATTTCTATTGATGGGTAATTCTGCTTAATATTTCCAAAACTTACAAGCGCAATAAACTAAAGAAGTGAGAGCAAAATTAAATTTCAGAACTTGATCCAAGAATTTTATGGTAGTTAAAAAGTTTTTTGTTTTCATTCATCAACAATATTACTTCTTGTGTATGTTGTTGCTGAATTTAGACCTCCCCAACAAACAAAAGTCTTTGAAAGATAAGAGTGAATAATAATTCATATCAAATGCATTTAAAGTAATAATAATTGATTTTAAATCCTATATAATGTAGGTATGTTTATAACATAATGGTATTGAATAGTATACTTTTGAATTTAAGGATAATATTTAAAATCAATTATGAAAAAAGTGAAATTTTTTACGTTAGTATTAGCATTTATTATCGGGTTTAATACTATTCAATCATGTTTGCTTTGCAGGGAATTATCTGCCCAAACAAAAATTATAATTAACACTTCAAAAGGTCATGAATTAGAAGAAGGTTGTAGTGGTTTTAATGTGCGAATAGCAGACAAAGTATGGAGTTATTCGCATCCCGATTTTAGAAAAGCCGTTCATGGTTTAAAACCGGGCTGGTTAAGGTATTTTTCCGGAACGATGGGAGATGCTTTTAACAGTGCGACAGGATTGTACGATAAGGATTATGCCATGATGTTTGATCATCAAAAGGCATATTTTACAGGTTACGAATTTACCCAGGTCAAAGGGCCACATCGATTGATCGATTTATATGAGTTACTGGGGGAAGTAGGAGGCAAGCTGATCATAACAATCAATGGTTTTACGGAAACCCCGCAAGTGGCCAAAGAATTAGCGCGATTTTGTAAAAACAACAATATACAAGTTGAAGCATGGCAGTTTTGTAACGAACCATATTTTTATGTCCCGCATAGGGATCGCTATTGGTGGAATGACGGCTACGATTATGCGGTTAAGATGAGACCCTATGCTGATGCTATTAAAGGAGTATTCCCGGATGCTAAGCTGGCGTTAAATTGCACCTGGGACGGAATTTGGGGATTTATGAAGGAAATTCATCAATACCAGGAAGAACACGGGGCTTATTGGAATGTTTTCTCCAAGCACTCTTATGCACCGCATGTGGGAGGCAATGAGCCCTTTGAAAAAGGGTTCAAAAGGGTAAATACCAAAGTTATCGAAGCAACCTCTCCGGCAGCCATGCAGGAAATCGAGGATTATACCTGGGATGGAGTTCCGCTGATGATTACGGAGTTTGGTGTTTGGAACAAACCTTTGAATGGGATTGTTTCCGCTATCTATAATGCGGAATATACTTTACGTCAATTGCAACACCCCAACGCTTTTTATATCGGCAGTCACGAAATAAGTAACAAGTACTGGCCGGGAAAAAACTTAAACAATGTTATTCGGGAAGCCTATAAGAAAGGTGAGAAGATAAATACCGACGAATTGAGGACGGGCATCCGAAAAGATGACGAAGGCAAGGCGATAGAATTGATTCATGAGGCGACCAACAATAGTGTGTATACCTGGAATACCATTATTGAAAATAATGTAAAAGTAAACGGTTTAAAAAACGAACAGGTAGATGGTTTATATGCCAGGGCATTTAAAGGGATCAATGGTCATGATTACTTAATTGTCACCAATCGTTCACCCCAAAATCTCCCTCTGGAAATATATCGCGACAACAGTCGACTTCAAGAAAAAGTATTGTGCAGGTATATGTATTCCAAAGTGGCAGAAAACAAAAATATTCCTGTTCATGAAGAGGAGATGAAAAGCAAGGATATTCAAATCCGACCTTATTCAGTAACCCTAATCATGTGGGAATCGGAGGATAAATATGCACCTGCCGCACCGCGGATTTATAAATCAAAGGTGGTAGAGAAAGGCATTGCGCTAACCTGGTGGAAGCGGGATATTGCCAACGGATATAAGGTGGTATACGGAACAGATGAGAATAGGCTTGAAAACGAACTGGAGCTGTCCGGATCGAATAACACCAGCACAACCATATCAAACGTTAAGGTTGGGAAGGATTATTACTTTGCGGTTAAGGCGTATAACAATGAAGGAGAAAGTTCTTTGTCGCCTTTGGTTCATTTGAAATACGGAATGCCCGGACAACCTGCCATTTTTAAAACGGCCCGGCGAGATACAACCATAACCGTTATGTGGGAGAGTGTTAAAAATGCAAGCGGATACAGGGTACTTGTGGACGATGGGAAGAATATCACCGAGTATGACGCTAAAAATGTTTTCGGTTACCGTATTGAAGGATTAAAGTATGACGTTCCGTATCAAATTAGTGTTGTTGCTTATAATGGATTGGGTGTTGGCGATAAGTCTGATGTGCAAATGGTAATCTGTAAAAAGAATCTGCCGTTCCCTCCAAGAAATATTTCAGCAAAAGAAACAAAGGAAGGTAACGTATTTTTAGAATGGGTAGCCCAGGACACTGTCAATCCTGACGTAAAATACAGGCTTTACAGGGGTGAAAAATTGCATGAGTTGGAAGTCTTAGCGGAAGATATCATAGGAAATTCTTACCTGGATGAATCTGTTGAACATGGAGATAATTACTACTATACCGTCAAATCATATAATACGGATGGTGAATGTGATTTCTACCCGAATACGGCCACTATTATAAAACGCGACAACCAAATAGTAATTGAGGTAAAAGATATTAAAGAAGAAGAACAGGTTTACCTGGTAACGGTAAGCTTCACCAATATTAAATTGGACGGTGATGTCAGGTTTGGAATTTCAGTAAGCGATATCTCCTATCTGAATGTTGAGGAAGATTTGTATGAAACAACAGCGGTGGAAGATGGAGCGTTTACTATTGGTATTCCTAAAAACAAATTTAAAAAAGGCAGGACCTATGCCGTTAAAGGGTTTGTAAATACCAATGGGAAATCGATTTTTAGTTTGCCGCCGCATAAAAACCTAAAAGTTAAATGATAATGGCGATTTGGTGAGGAATAACCGCAAAACCAATAACCACCCATTATGCGCAGGTAAAGGAAATATATACGAAGGAGGAGTGAGGGTTCTTCCTATCATTTTCTTACCTCCAAGCGAAACGAAAGGGAGCGTTGTGACCAGCCTGTCATTGCTCCCTATTTTTACCCCGCGCTGGCCGAACTCGCAGGACTGTGCATCCCTCGGGAAGTAAAACCTAACATGGACGAGTTTGGTTGCCTGGTTAAAAGAGGGGAATGGAGTTATAAAGAGAAGCCATGTTTTGGCATTATCCCCATTGCTATATTCAAGGATCTACGCCAAATAGTGCTGTGCGAAAAGGAGATTTTAAGTTGATTCAAAAGTATAAAGATGATTCCTGTGTGCTTTATCGTGTAAAAGACAATATCGGAGAAAGCAATAATCTATTGCCTATAAACCCGCAATATGCATTAGAAAATCTATTACACATTGAAATTGTTTCAAAACAAGACACTCCGCTGCTTCACTTCAACTCACCATAACGATGCTATGCCTCGTTTCAGTAAAGCCTTGTTTTATTGCACTTTCAATGTTCATGACGAAGTTCTAATGCATAATCCGGGATAAAACCTCAAAAAGCAAAGGGGCTGATCTTGTTATTAGAACACTGGAGGCAGGAAGTAGAAGCACAATTACCATCCGAAAACCCAAATTAGATACCTGAGAAATGGAATAAGAGGTAAAATGGACAATAATAAAATAGATTGAAACTATAGAGGTAATGCTGTTAGCCGCTCATGAATAATCCCAAAATTGTCATTCGACTTCACCGAAATACCAATTCGATCAACAAAATCTGAATGATTACTTAAACATGGCAATGTTAGATTTTCTATTCCGATAGCAATCCGGACGGCTGATGCCTGCTGACAATAAAGAACTTTTCAAATTCCGAATGACAGCTCTCGGATAATTTTACCCCAACATTTTACAAGGGAAACTTTTAGGAATAAAAAATAAGGCCGTTTAAATGAAACGGCCTTAAAATTATTACTGAATTACTGGCATCAAACTGAAGCTATAATTATACGCCTTGTCCGTAAAATAGATATAAGGTTTATGCGGTTTGGCACCCCAACTGGTATCCCCGCCAACACCCATCATTTTATGGTCGATATGTAACTCTACAAAATCACCTTCTTTTAAGTCCGCTGGTGTTCGAAGTTGTTTATCCTCACCCGGATCCAGTTCTTCGGTGCTGTAATGTAAAGCATTAAACTCGATAGGTTGTTCCTGGGCAATAACTTTTAAACCTAGTCCGGTATGATTGGTTAATTGTAACCAACGGGTTGCTGTTTTGTGACCATTCTCTTGCGGCCGATTATAGGCATAGTATTGGTCAGCTACTTTTGATTGATACAGGCCAACAAAACTGGCTGTGTTTCGGTCGCAATAATTTTCCCATGGACCTTTTCCGTAATACTGCAGATTTTCAAACTCCTTTTTAAATTGCATTTTCATGCCAATTCGTGGTATTTCAGGAAGCTTATCTTTTTCCGCTTTAAAAGCATAGGAAACATCCACCTGACCAGAAGCATAAACCTGATATTCCATTTTTACTATTCCTTCAACATCGGATAAATGGTGAGTTGTTTTTATAAGAAAGGAATTCTTGTCTTTCATCTCAGATGTAAATGTTTTTAGAGACGCATTGTACATCGCTCTTTTCCATACTTTAGCTCTTTTCTGAAGTTTGTTCCCAAAATCGTTGTCCGTCGGTGCTCTCCAGAAAGAGGGTTTTAAAGCGGAGTTCATTATTTCTTGTCCATTAATTTGGTAAGAAATAATTGCTCCAGAGGATTTAGCAAAAGTCAGGTTAAAGTGATCTCCCATCACAATAAGCTGATTTTCCGTATCCTTTGTTTTTAAACTTGCACTAGAATCGGTTTTCAGGTCAGGTGACTTAAAACCTGATATGGCTATTTGTTCAGAAGCTATCTGATGACCAATGGGTAGTAATGGATGATAATTAGCTTGGGTAGCATAAAAGTTGATAAAATATTCTTTGCCGATAGTCAGGTCTGAGTGCCCCAAAGGAAGCTTAAAAACCTTTTTTGATTGTGGCGCTATATCATTGGCTCTTATGTGACCGGATAAAACAGGGTTGCCATCTTCAATTAATTCCCAATGAATGGAATACGCATCTAAATTTTTGAAGAAGAAGTCATTCTGAACAGTTATTTCTCCGTTATCCAGATTAAAGTCTTTGAAGTTTATATTTTGATAAACCTTTTTAACTTCAAAAATACCTGGGTGGGGTGTCCAATCCGGGTTAATAATCCCGTTCATGCAAAAGTTGTTGTCATGATCCATTCCTTCAGGTTCGAAATGGCCGCCATAAGCCCAAAACTGTTTGCCGTTTTCATGTGTCTTAACCAGGCCCTGGTCCATCCAATCCCAAATAAAACCACCTTGTACCTGAGGATATTTATGAACCAGATCCCAGTATTCTTTAAAGTTGCCGTTACTGTTGCCCATGGCATGAGAATATTCACACCAGATAAAAGGACGTGTTTTGTCGGTGCCGACCCAATTGTTCTCAATGCTTTCGATTCTCCGGTACATATCTCCCTTAATGTCGGTATGTCGTTCGGTAATGTCAGTCATTCGCTCGGCTCTTTCGTAATGAACAGGTCTGCTGCCGTCATAAGCATGGGCAGCTTTGTAGGCTTCTAAAAAGTTTTGGCCGGTTCCGGCTTCGTTACCCATGCTCCACACAATAATGGAAGGGTGATTTTTGTCGCGCTTAATCATGTTCATTACCCGTTCGATATGGGCTTGTTTGTACTCCGGTTTTTCGGCCAGGGTATTTTTCGGTTCATACCCCATCCCATGCGATTCTATATTGGCTTCATCATAGACATAAATGCCGTATTGATCGCAAAGCTTGTACCATTCCGGGTCGTTCGGGTAATGACAGGTTCTGACGGCATTAATATTGAAACGTTTCATGGTTTCGATATCCTTTATCATGGTTTCCCGGTTAACAACATGGCCGTGATAGGCATCGTGTTCGTGTCGGTTCACTCCTTTCAACAACACCGGTAGGCCGTTAATCAATAACTGTCCGTTTTTTACTTCGGAAGTTCTGAAACCAAGTTTCACGGAAGTAGCTTCCGTTACTGTTCCTTTTTTATCTTTTAAGGTAAGAAGTAAGGTGTACAGTTGAGGATTTTCCGCAGACCACTTTTTAACATTCGGAATGTGTCCCTTAAACTGAAGCCATTCACTCTTCTTAGGTGATAATATTGTTTCGGAAATGCCCGATAGTTGGGTGTTCCCTTCGGAATCCATTAGTTGATAGCTTAGTTCTATTGTCGATTTCTTTTTAGAATGATTTACTAATTCCGTTTTCAGGCTAAAATCACCTTCGGTATAGGTTTCGTCCAACAACGATTTGGCAAAAAAGTCACGGATATGCACTTTGTGGCGAGCAAACAGAAATACATCGCGTTGAATTCCCGATAATCGCCAAAAGTCCTGGTCCTCCAGATAACTGCCATCGGTAAATTGGAATACTTGTACCGATAACTTATTCTTACCAGGTTGCAGGTATGGGGTGATATTAAATTCGGAAGGCAACTTAGAATCCTGACTGTAACCTACTTTATGGTTATTTATCCAAATGTCGAACCCGGATTTCACAGCACCTAGCTGAATGTATATTTCCCTGTTTTGCCAATTTTCCGGCATATTGAAAAAAGTGACATAGGAACCAACAGGGCTGTAATTATCGTCAATATATGGAGGGTTCTTTTTAAAAGGGTATTTGGAGTTTTTGTAATTTTTGAATCCATATCCATACATCTCCCAGTTGCCGGGTACAGGAATTTCGTCCCACTCGTTCACATCATAAGATGATTTATAAAAATCGAGCGGGCGTTCGGAAGCTTTTCCAACATAGTTGAATTTCCATTTGCCATTCAAACATTTAATATAATCGGCTTGATTGATATCGTTTTGCAACGCTTTATCCAACGATTCAAAAGTGTAAAAGGTAGCTCTGGCCTCTTCGCGGTTTTGCTTAAAAAATTCTGGATTTTCCCAATGGTTTTGAGCAGAAATAACTTGGCTGAGGAAAATTAAAACAGTGTAGATCAAATTCTTCAATTGCATGAGTTCGTAATTATGGTTTAAAAATCAATAAAGAAATCAATCAAATGTATAAATAAATTACGTGTTGGCTACATGATTTATATGGCTAAAGTTCTTAAAAAAAGAAATTTCCAATCCGGAGAAATATAATTCAAGAATATTTAAGCGTGAATATGAAGGATTGTAAGGTGTAGAAATACAACCATAAACATCGAATTCTGAATGGTGAATAATAACAGATGAATTATTAGTATGTTGCAACATAATTTTGCCCAACTGGGCGAGCTCATTAAAAACCGAAAAAGAAAAAGACAGTAGCCGCCACATCTTGAAGGGTGTTTCCGGTAGCATCGTAGATGATGAATTCTTGCTCATTTCGGAGTTTTCACCCCCTGCTTTAAGATGAAATTTACTGTTGTCAGAATCGAAAAACAGTACATCCGGGCTTTTCACTTCCCCTTGGACGGGACATTATAGATGAGGCGATTGTTATTCGAATTGAAGAGGCAAAAGCAACTGTGCAGGGTTTGACTATAGCCGGACACAAAGAACCGGGCATTATATTAAAGAAGTTGTTGAAAACTACTTCAAGATAAGGCGTTTCATTAACTTGATTCAACGCTCCAGAATGATGCTCCCGTAATGCGATGGGACTACCTCACGGAGGATTTCGAGGGTATGCCTCGGTCAGGTAAAGATTTGTTTTATTTATTACATCATTGCTTTACTCACCATTTTCAAAGTAAACTTTGGTACTGCTTTCATTCATAGCAATAATTTGCCTATCCATGTTCATGACGAAGTTCGTGTCCATAATCCGTGTTAAAGGGTTAACGGTGTGTGGCATTTCTTTCATCGGCATATGCTTTATCTATTAAGCCAGACTTTTTCCGACCAACATCATGAGGCAGGTAATAAATGCTTTAGCTAGTTATGTGATTGATGAACAACAGTAAATGAATTATAATTTTTAAAGAAATTAGAAATGAATCATAGATAAAGAGAAATGGCGTTTGTGTGTGAAGTATCCCTGTTAATATTCGTTAATTTTGTTTAGTAAGTTGATAAAGGGTTTTAATTTTTATGAAAAGATTTCTACATATTTTTTTAGCGATTATGCCAATAATGGCATTTGCACAGAGTACGTTTAAAGTAACATACGATTTTTCATCGAATATGGGCGCATCCGTAACGGGTGCTGATGTGGTTACACCCGAATTGTCAGTTATGGGAGGTAATAAACTAACCTCAATAGGCACAGTAAATGATGGAGGGACATCTGCTTATCAAAGTCATATTGTTAACAACAATGCAACCAACTATACGAATACTTTTGCTCGGTTCGATATCAAACCAAAGTCAGGATATACCATTAAAGTTAGCAAAATAACGGTTACCCAAAGAAGCAGCATTGCCGGTGTTACAGGATTATCTCAAACTTATTTGTTTAGAATTGGTTGTACGCTAAATGGGTCAACGCCGGTGACCTCCAATTCCGATCAATCCACAGGGAACATTGTTTTTTATGATACCTATCATTCTGATACTTTTTTGCCCGGGGGGAGTGTAAACTCAGCCGGTGGCGACAACTATGTTTCTGCTTGGATTGCTGCCAGAGGGAAATCTAATTCCAATGATGAATTTGACTGGTATATTGATAAGGTAGAGATTGAAGGAAACTATGTGGCTATTTTGCAGTTGCCTGAGTTCAAGGTTAGCTACGATTTTGAGAATTCAAGTTTGGGTTCAGTTATTTCCGGAGAAACACAATTGTCAGCCTCCGACATAAGTGTCAATGCTAATTCCAGCGGAGTAACCAGTGGAGGCAGGATATGGTTAAAAACCAATTCTAATACCAATTCTATTGGATACAAAGCAATGGGATTATATTGCGATATCACTCCCAACTCTGGTTATGAAATAGTACTTAAACAATATCGATACACACATGCAGGAAGTGGTGTTGCGGGTGAGTCTCGGGTAAGCAGGGTAGGTATTTATCGCGATATATCCAGAAGTAAGGATGGTGTGTTAGTAAAAAAGGATGACTTTACCAGCTATGCTGGGCGGGAAATTTTTGGAGATGATGTAAATGGCGGTGATTTAAAAGTATCGGAAATAAGCGATGATTTTACCTTTGATACCCAGCATTTCTTTACGTTTAGTGTAAATCGTTGGGGCGATCCTGCCCAGTCTGAATACTGGACGGTTGATGATTTGTCGATGGATGGTTATGTGATTCCAGCCGGAAGAAGTGCGCTTCTGATTGCGCTGGTTGAAGGTCAGGAACGATTATCACAGGCAGTTGTAGGAACCGGTTCAGGAGAGTATGCCGAAAATGTTTTTGATACGTACCAAGCTACATTAGTTGCTGCAGCAGATATAATGAAAAATCCAGATGCTTCACAGGCAACTATTGATGCTACTACATCAGAAATCCAGGATGCAAACGGTCAGTTTGTGTTAGACGCCAATAAACAGGTGGCCACATTAACGGTGGATGACGCCAAGGGACATGATATTGTTGAGGGACTGAGCGGATATAACAGTCGTTTGGCAGATAGTGGCTGGAGCTTTAAGAACCCCGAATGGAGACAAGCTATGCAAGACGTTGGAGGAGGATGGTTGCGATATATGTCCGGTACACGTAACAATGCTTTTAATATGAATATTGGTTTGTATGAAGTTGAAGACCTGGATCAATTGATTGAAGATGGAGAGACAGCAAGTGGAAACGTAACTTGTCATAAGAGGGTAGAGGCCAAAGGTCCGCAAACAGTTTATGATTTATACCAGGGATTGGGAGAGATTAATTCCCGTTTGGTGGTAACGTGGTCGGGTTTTATCGGAGAACCGTGGGAGGCAGCTTTGTTTGCAAAATTCTGTAAAGACAATCATATAGAAGTGGATATGTGGCAGTTTGTCAATGAGCCGTATTTTCATTTGCCTAACCGGGGTTCGTATTTCTGGAACGACGGTACGGATTTTGCCCGAAAAATGCACCCTATCGCGGATTCCATAAAAGCCTATTTGCCTGACGCTGTTATGGCTCCGAATGCCAGTTGGGACGATCCGGGTAATGATTTTTCAAGAGGAATAGCAGACTATTCACCCCGCTTTTTTAATGCTTTCTCTAAGCATTCATATGCCGCATATAATACAAATACATCTATACCAATGGATGAAGCAGTAAAAGAGTTGGTTGGGGGGATGTACTATGGAGGAACTGAATCATACCAATCCATTCTGGATAATTATGGAAACGATATTCCTGTTTATATCACTGAATATCAAACTTGGAATACTGTATCTAGTAAGATCATGATGACCGGCATTTATATGGCTGAATATATTTTACGTATGACTGAGTTTTCGAATACTAAATTATTAGGTAAACACAGCAATGTATCCACAGCTAATCCATATAATTATTATTCTTCGGAACTGGAAGCTGCTTACAATAATGGAACCACTTTAACTGGAGTGGATGAGCTGGTTTGTGGTTACTATTTAAGCGTAGAAGGGAAAGCCCACCGTATTATTAATCACGGAATTAATAAAAGTGATTATCGTTATCAATCCACCATAACTGGTGATGTAATGGTGGAAGCAGACAATAAGCATACTGCTGTTACCCAGGTTCCGGCCTTATCAGCGGGCGTTTTTAAAGGAACCAATGGAAAGAGGTACATAATAATAACCAATAAGTCAGGTGTGCCGCATAAATTGGATGTGCAAGGGATAACCTTACCTTCAGAAGTAGAGGTAACTTATATTGCATCAGATAAAGCAACCACTGAGAATTCAGACATTAGTGAAAAAGCAGAGACGCAAGAAAGTGACAATATCATTATTCGTCCTTATAGTGTGAATAGAATCGAATGGTTCCAGGGGGATATAGCGCCGTCGCCCAGCAGAATATACGATGTAAAAATTAATAGTGGTCAGGTTAGTTTAAAATGGTGGACAAAGGAAAATGCCGACAGTTATATAATCTATTATGGTAGTGATAAGGAAAACTTGAGTCAGTCACTTGAAATCTCAGGAGGAAAAACCAATTCGGGCACGGTTACCGGATTAACCGATGGTGCTACTTATTACTTTGCAGTAGCGGGTAAAAACAGTGTGGCGGAAGGAGTGAAATCGAATGTGGTGGATGCAAAGATGGCATTTCCTGATGCCCCGGTTCTGGTTTCTGCCAACGGACGCACTAATACCCGATTAGACGGAATCATTACTTTATTATGGCGCAGTGTACCAGATGCTCATGGATATAAAATAAAATATGGAACTTCATCAGGCGCTTATACCAACACGATTGATGCTGGTAATGTTTCTGGATTTAGGATGAGCAATTTACCGGTTGGCCAAACTTATTATATTAACATTGTTGCTTACAATGGTTATGGTGAAAGTGCTGAATCAAATGAGCTGGAAGCTACAACCACCGAAATGCGACCCGTGTCTCCTCATCAGGTCAGATTATCGGAAAATACAGTTAATGGTGAGTTAACTATTCAATGGGAAAACTCATTGGATTATGCTTACGGGGCAACATACAATATTTACCGAAGCGATAAGGCTTATAGCGATTATGAATTGGTTAAAAAGGGTGTTACAGGAACATCACATACCTTTAATCCCAAAGAAAAGCCTGGATTGTGGTTTTATACTGTAAAGGCAGAAAACATCAATGATGAGAGCTTTTATTCTTCAAACAAATATACTATTACTACCACTGTGGATACCTGGGAGGAGGAAAATTCAGTTCATGATTTAAGTTATTTTGACCATCCGGTTAGTATTTATCCGGTTCCGGCTGACGATATGCTTCATATTGAGGTAGGTCAGTATCCAGGTAACATTCATTATAAACTTATCAATATTAGTGGTACAGTTTTGAAAACAGGACAGGTAATAGAACACGAAGAGATACAGGTTTCTGAATTGTCAACCGGAATATATATTCTTCTTTTTATTACAGAGGAGGGTATGTTCCAAAGGAAGATACAGGTAAGATAATATGCCAAAATGAAATGATTATTAAGAAGTAAAAATTTATGAAACTAAACGTTGTAATATCGGTCTTACTCATTTTACTTACCGTAAGTTGTAAAAGCGTTGAGGCAAAAAAAGAAACGAATAAACCCAATATCATTTTCATTATGGCGGATGACCTGGGCTATGGTGACTTAGGTTGTTATGGGCAAACTAAAATTAAGACACCTAATCTGGATAAAATGGCAGCCGAGGGCATGAGGTTTACAGATCATTATGCAGGCTCAACAGTATGTATGCCATCACGAGCCAGTTTGTTAACCGGATACGATCAGGGACATGCTTCGGTGAGAGGAAATCCTGTTTGGACACAGAGTGGCAAACCAGTTAATCTTAAGCCAAGTGAGCTGACGGTGGCCAACGAACTTAAACAAGCAGGTTACAACACAGCAATTATTGGTAAATGGGGTCTGTCAGAAGGTAACACCGAAAGCAACATGCCTTCGGAGCATGGCTTCGATTATTTTTTAGGCTACAAAAAACATGGTCATGCGCATCATTATTATTGGGATACCTTATATCAGAATAATGAAATTTACCTGCTTGAAGGTAATGATTTTAAAACCAAACAAGGTAAGTATACCCACGATGTGTTTGTAAATGAAGCTTTAAACTACATCCAAAAAGAAAAGAACCAACCTTTTTTTCTGTATTTGGCATTAACCATTCCACATTTAGAAATCACAGTTCCCGAGGAATCAAAAGAGCCTTATTTGAATTTGGGTTGGCCCAAACGCAAAATGAATACCAAAGGACATTATAAAAACGATGCGGAAGGCAATACCTCATTTGCGGGAATGGTTTCGCGTATGGACAGGGACTTAGGTGTACTGTTTGATAAGCTGAAAGAGTATGGGATTGATGAAAATACTATTGTGTTTTTTACCAGTGACAATGGCCCTGAATATGAAAAGAAAGATAGGTTTTTCAATAGCAATGGGGACTTGCGTGGTGGAAAACGTGATTTATACGAAGGAGGAATCCGCATTCCATTCATCGCTCGTTATCCGGGAAAAATTAAAGCAGGTTCGGTAAGTGAACACCCCTCAGCTTTTTGGGATTTTTTGCCAACAGCTTGCGATTTGGCAGGGGTTGAACCTACGCACAAAGATATCAATGGAATCTCATTGCTTCCTGAGCTGATGGGTAACAAGGAAAACCAACAAAAACATGAATTTCTATATTGGGAGTTTAACGAACGTCAAGGCCCTATTCAGGCCATCAGACAAAAGGATTGGAAACTCGTTTGGAAATTGGAAGGCGAGCCTGAACTATATAATCTCTCCTCTGATATAGCTGAATCAAATAACCTCGCATTACAAGAGCCAGAAAAGCTAAAGGAGATGCTTGAAATACTAAAACAGGTGAGAACGGAGCATAGTGAATTCCCACTAGAAACGAGGGCGCTGGCTTTAAGGAAAAGAAAGAATGCTAAATGATGCAGAACCTGGCATAGAGCTAATATTAGAATTTGAGTAATCCACAATTTATGATGATGCAGACCAGGAATAACTTATTGTCGATCTCCGTTTTGTTGCTTTTTACATTTTGCTCTAAAACGGAGCGGTTACCTGTAATTGATTATAAGTTTGAAAATGCGGTAGTGAAAACCGGTGGAGATAAACTTATTGTCTCAACCGGGAAGGTTGAGCGAGTTTGGAAAATGACGGATGCTGGATTACGAACAGTCAGTTTTCGGGATTATAAAAATGGAGAAATACCAACGGTCCAACCAGAAGGAATTGAGGCAGACTGGGCTTACTTTGGTTTAATCGATGGAAACACAAAAGGGAAATTGATAAGCCTGAAGGCTAAAAAATCTAACGATGAGAATTTTACATCTGACCATATTGAGATTGTAGCAGAATTTAATTACCCCCAAGTAGAAAGTGCAGTCAAATATGTAATATGGGCTTATCCTGATGCTCCCGGTATCAGGACGCAACTTTATATTAAAGGTAAAGCTGATAAATACCTCAGCAAACCTGGTTTGAAAAAGAGGGAAGATGTTCAATTTGATCTTGTTAGCGGCATGAAAAAAAACGATTATGCTGCCGGTGCTTTTGCTGAGAGGTGCATAACAACAACCCTTCAGAGCGAAACATCAGTTCAGTTTCATGCGAAAGGTTTGGAAATGAAAAAACAATATAAGTTAGGTTTTACCTGGTGGGATTTTTCAGGTAAAGGAATCGTTCAGGATGTTCGCATTACCAGTGTGGATGGAGAAACCAATATGAAGGTTGTTTCATCCGCAAAGCTTCCTGATTTTAAAAATAGCCGTAAAAAATATGAAACAATCATCGTCGATCTTCCCTCGGAAGCGTTAATGGATGGAACCTGTCGTATCTTTTTTGATAGGTTAAAAGGGGATAAAGCACAGGTTTCAGAAATATTCATTTATGAAAAGGGTGATCGCGAAATAGAAGTGACCAATGGCACGTTGGAACGTTTAGATGAAATAAGGGCTGATAAACCATTGGGATATTCGTTAGTAGGATACCTGGATTGTGGAGAACCTATTCAAGGCGAAAAAAGGATGGCAACCGGACGGGTTGATTATCTACCTGTCAATACAGCGGGTACCCAACGCACCTACATGGGGTATTATAACGATACGCAGCACAGAAATAAGCCGGATACACCCATATTAAAAGAAAAAGTTACTGTAGAGGATGTTGATAAGGTAGAAAAGGTAAACTGGACTAACATGGTTCGCATCGACAAAGATGGCAAAGGAGTGATGATGGTGAAAGAATCGCATAAATGCGTAAACCAGTATGGAGTGGAAACCGGAGAGTTCCTGATTGACCATAGCGGTCTGAGAAATACAGGAACCTCTTTGTTTCCTTATGAAATTTCAGCAGATGAATACAAATGGTGCTGGGCATCATGGAGCATACTATATGCAGGAGGTCAGGATGAATGTGAATTGGCATTGAAGCAATTCGATCGCTTGCGTTATCCTGTTGATCCGAACCGGGATATATATGTGCAGGCTAATACATGGGGGTCGGGCCATGGCCGGGAAGCTTCAAAAGAACTTAATGTGTTACGTGAATTGGAAAGTCAGGCTGACCTGGGAATTGATATCCAGCAGATTGACGATGGCTGGCAAAACAAGCAATGGACATTGCGCAAAGACTGGTATCCTGATGGATGGGCCAATGTAGTCGCTAAATCCAATGAAACAGGGGTGAAAATTGGACTATGGGCAGCGGCGATGCCAGTAACCTACGAATCCCTGAAATGGAATTATGATAACGCTGGATTTTTAACCTATAAACTGGATTTTGCCAGTTTGGGAAATCATAGCAACATGGAGAAACTTATCGGTAAAATCAGAAAGTTTGTGGCCTATACTGACCATAAAGTGCGAGTAAATTGGGATTTAACAGAAAATGCACCCCGTTTTGGTTATTTCTGGGCCCGTGAATATGGGTGTATCTATCTCGAAAACCGCAAACCCGATAAGCCGGAAAATGTAGTTTATATACCGCATTTGGTTTTGAGGGATATCTGGCATGTATCTAAATACACGAACATCAATAAATTTCAAACTTCTATTCAAAATATAGAAAAGACCAATAGAAGGGTGAGTGATGCATATTTGCACAACCATCCTTATGCTGTAGCCATTGGATTAGTTGGTACCCCCTTATTCTTTCAGGAAACACAGTATTATTCTGATGAGGCAAGAAATCAAATAAGACCTTTGCTGGCGACCTATAAAAACTATCGCGAAGAGATGTACGATAGTTATGTTTTTCCGCTGGGGGATGAACCAAACAATGGGAACTGGACCGGGTTTCAATGGGTAAATCCTAGCGGTAATACCGGTTACTTGATGATTTTCAGGGAACTAAACAATAGCGAATCAAAAAAGGAAATCGCAATCAGGTTTTTCAAAAATAAAACGATAGAGCTAACAAATATCGAAACCGGTGAAATAAGGTCAGATACAATTAATGAAAAAGGTGAATTGAAATTTGAGCTGGAGCAACCAGCCAGTTTTAAGTTTTTGCGATATGAGGTTGCCAAATAAAAAATACGTAATGAAACATTCGATCACGTTTACTTTAGTACTTATATTTTCAATATCAAATATTCTGAGTCAGAATACCCTGCTATGGCTTAAAAATAACCAGGGAATAATAGAGGATGACCTTGGGGCGGTAATCCGTTGGGAAAACCAAATAGAGGCGTTTGGAGATGCCATACAAAGCAACCCGGAATTAGGGGGTGAGCAATTGCAGGAAACCTATCCCGGGAAAGTAAATGTTGGATTTAGCAAGGATGGGGCATTTCTCCAACTTGAAGAATCGAGTACTTATTTCTCAGATCATTCGTTTACCGTTTTTTATGTAGGGAAAGTTGGTGATGTGGGAACGGTAGCCGGACTTTTGGGCAACTTTAAAGTGAATGACAGTTGGGATAACTGTTCGGGTCTGCGCTTTGTGCGAAAAGCGAATGGGGATATAGCCTTTCAATACGGAAGACCAGCATATAAACATATGGTTTTAAACAACCTGCCCGAAAATGAATTTTTCTATTTTGGTTTTAGCTTGGATGAGAACGGGAACTATAGCTATTTTGACAATAGTTCCAGCCTATTAAAAACCGGAAAAATAGATGGGCAGATACTGCATAATACGGATAATCATGTAATAAACCTGGTGCATCAGTTAGGTGGTTCATATACCTATGATCATACTGAGGTAGCTGAATTAAAGATTATGGATGACGCCCTCAGTACAGCTGATTTTCAGGCGGTGCAAAATAGATTAATGAGTGATTATCCTGAATTGGTAAAGTCAGAATTCACCATGGATGAAGTGCTTCCTGCAGAAAGAACAAACTTAGTTGCATCTGCCGACATTATCTTATCTATGAGTCAAAATATCGACGCTACATCTTCTTACCCCAAAGTTTTTATCAACAAAAGTGAAACCGTAGCTAATGGCAGTTGGACGATAGTTGACAATAAAATGACTTATTCGCGTAATGAAGACTGGCCCAAGGGTGCTTTAGTAACAGTAAAAATCGATGAAGGTCTGATATCAACGGATGGGGTACCACTTGATATTGCTTCAAGGTCAGAATACAATTTTATGGTAGAAACCGAATACAACTATGGTGTAGAAACTGTAGTAATCGATCCCATGGCCACTGTTGATTTTCCACAAGAAGGACATAAACTGCCTTTATACCTGGTGTTGCCTGAACAAAGAGATGATAAAATACCTATTCATATTTGGGTTCATGGAGGAGGCTGGTCCGGAGGTACATCATCGGCATCAGCTGCAAGCTATTCGCCGCATGGCACCTACCTGGCAAAAAACCTGGGCATGGCAACTTTAGGGATATCATACCGCTGCAAAGGTTCCAGCGGGAATTTTACTTTAGCCATGGAAGATATAGATGCGGCATACCAATGGGCTATTGCCAATGCTGAAACCTATAATTTCGACCTAAGCAAGGTGTTTATTAGTGGTGGATCTGCAGGATCGCCCTTGGCAGCATTAGCCGCTCAGCGATATCCTTCGGTAATTGGATTTATTGGCTTTAATGGCGTTTATGACTTTGTGAATGACCAAGGTAGTTTTGGCCAATGGAATGGCTATGGCCAGGAAGATCCCAGTGCCGAAGCTAATTCTCCCATATTTCAATTAAGAGACCATCCCCCGGCAACTATTTTAATGCATGGCGATGAAGATACAACTATACCTTATACTCAAAGTAAATTGTTTGCGGATAAAATCAATGCGGAAGGTGGAGAAGCAAGAACGGTTATTTATCCCGGCGAAGTGCATGCTTTTTTTAATTTAGGTAAAGAAGAGTACGAAGATGTATTATTCGAGATGGTCAACTTTATGTTGGAAGTACTTGAAAACGAAGACGTAAATTCGGGCATAGGACACACAAACTATAATAAGAATACAGACATTATGGTTTATCCCAACCCGGTTAAAGAAGGAGGCTGTCTTGATTTCCAATTAGGCTTATATTTGAATGCCAATAATGTAAATGTTGAAATCGTAAATATTACAGGGCAAAGGATAATGAACGAGACCGTTTTACTTTATCAAGGATCGGGTAAACTTTGTTTGGAAAATAGTAAATCGGCTGCAGGCACTTATATCTTAAAAGTATTAGGAGACTCCTTTTCAGCGACGCAAAAAATTGTGGTTCAGCAATAGACGAGGAAAAACTAACTAGACATTGGACACATTCGACAAATAATTAAACTAATATTATATGAAACTAACAACAATATTTATACTCTTTTCTAGCATCACCATCTTGTTTTCTTGTGGTCGTGCTTCATCATCGAGCCAGCGCAATAATGAAGAAATAAGTGATTACAAAAAGTTGAAGTTTGCAACTTTACCAACTTGTGCTGTCGATAGTTTTTCTAATCATTCCAAAACGGAACTAATTCTGGTAGAACCGGATTATTATGTTTGGGGATTATCTGTGGTTAAATGGAATGGAGCATATCATGCATACTATTCCCGATGGAACAAAAAGTATACGTTTAATGGATGGATGACGTATAGTGAGATTGCGCATGCCGTTTCATCCAAACCTGAAGGGCCATTCGAGTTTGTGAATGTAGTGTTACATAACAAAAAAACTACGGGATGGGATATCAACAACGCGCATAATCCATATGCTATTGTAGCCGATGGGAAAATATGCTTATACTATATTTCTAACAATATTAGGGAACTCTTTAAGGAAGGAAATAACAAAGCCAGCTATCCTGACAGTATTTGGTTTAAAGAAAACAGAACACAAATTAGGAATAGCCAATGTATTGGCGTAGCCATGGCCGAAAATCCTTCAGGACCGTTTGTTCGTTCCAGGAAATCAGTTGTAAAACCTGACAATAGCAAATTCAAAAACATAGCTGTTAATCCGGCGGTCATCTACCGTAATAATCAATTTACAATGATTATGAAAGGTGATGATATGAAGTACGACAAGTGGTTCAGGATTCAGTTAGTTGGCAATGCAGATAACCCTGAAGGCCCATTCGATTTTAAACAAAAACCAGTATATGACGAAGCCCAAACCGAAGATGCCTGTATATGGTATGATGAAATATTGAATAAATATTATATGGTTTGTCATGTGATAGGAAAAAGTGAATTGGCACTCTTTAATTCAGAAAATGGAGTTGACTGGCAGCCTGATGAACGAAAAATATTTATGAAAAAGGAATTTACCCTTTCAGATGCAACTATCTGGAAACCGAAACGGGTTGAGCGTCCCTTTGTTTTGACCAACGAAAAAGGCCAGCCCATCATGCTTTATGTTGCCGTTGCTGATAAAGATGTAAGTGGTAATATTGCTATTCCTGTAAGTTATGAATTGGGCAAGTAATTACCACCTATGCATATTGTAAACGGCTGGTGATACATGTAAATAAAGTTTAAACCCGCCATATGCATTAGAAATTCTATTACCCATTGAAATTACTTTAAAACAAGACACTTGGTTGCATCACTTCAACTCACCAGAGAGATGCTCCCGAAAGTAATCGGGACAAGTGATGCCTCGTTTCAGTAATGCCTTGTTTTATTGTACTTGCAATGCCCCAATACATAATCCGGGTTAAAAGTGGAGTGCCTTGAAATACGCAAACCTTTATTCAAAAAATACAGACTCGATGATGTACCTATATATACTTTTATTTGTGAAAAACAGAAACTTCATAGTATTCTTTGTTTGTTTATTTGCGCAGCTAGCATTTGCGCAAACATTACCGTTAGATAAAGTTGATTCTCATCTTAATAATGGTATTTCAGAACATGATAGGGCTTTTTATGAAAAGAATACGATAGCTTGCATATATACAGATGAAAACGGGATGAAAATGCCATACAGGTTGTTTTTACCTCCTGGCTATAATCCAAATAAGGAATATCCCTTGTTACTTTCATTGCATGGTGCAGGCTCTAGGGGAGATGATAACTTAAAACAATTGCGCCCGTGGATAGCAGGGTGGATGGATGAAAAGGTACAGAATGAATACCCGTGTATCATTCTTATGCCCCAATGCCCTATCAAAAAGCAATGGGTGAACGTTCCCTGGAAAGAAGGTTCATATATGTTGAAAGATATTCCTATTAGTCAACCCATGAAACTGGCAAAGGAAATCTTTGACAAAATAGTAAAAGAAGAGTCTGTGGAAAAGAAACGTATTTATGTGATGGGTGCTTCAATGGGTGGTTATGGTACCTGGAATTTTGTTATGCATTATCCCAAACTTGTAGCGGCGGCTGTTCCAATATGCGGCGCAGGAGATCCGTTGATGGTAAAAAAGATCCGGAAAATTCCAATATGGGCTTTTCATGGCGATAAAGATAAGGTAGTGCCACTAACGGGTTCAACAGATATGATCAATTCATTGAAAAGCCTCAAGAAAAACAAAGCCCGCGTAACTATTTATGAGGGTGTTGGTCATAACTCGTACGCACGGGCTTGGAAAGAATCCGAATTGATTGAATGGCTTTTTAGTCAGGAGAAGCACAAATAAATACAAGGCCAAAACACCTAATGTGGTGAACGAATAAGTAAAATTTTATATAAAACGCTAAAAAAAAATGAAAAAAAGAATTATTCTTTTTCCGGTTGTAATGTTCCTTTTGTTTTCATGCCAAAATCAACCACCAAAGAAAGCGCTAAAAAAGCCGAATGTACTTTTTATTCTTGTAGATGATTATGGCTATACAGACTGCAGCGTAATGGGTAGCAAATATTACGAAACACCCAATGTTGATCGTATTGCCAATGAGGGGATGATTTTTACCGATGGATATGCCGCTTGTCGGGTTTGTAGTCCTTCACGGGCAAGTATTATTTCGGGTAAGTTTCCGGCACGACATGGTATTACCGATTGGATAGGTGCCAAAACAGGTGAAGCCTGGAGTAAAAAAGGACGGGCAACACAATTGCTCCCTCCTGAGTATAAACATACTTTAGCACTCGAATACACTACTTTGCCAGAAGCCATGAAAGAGGCCGGTTATAAAACTTTTTTTGCTGGCAAATGGCACATCGGCGGTAAAGGTTCGTGGCCTGAAGATCATGGTTTTGATATAAACAAAGGTGGTTGGGACGCCGGTAGTCCACATGGCGGATACTTTTCTCCATATAAAAATCCGAATTTGGAAAATGGTCCTGACGGAGAGAACCTCTCTATGCGTCTGGCAAATGAAACAGTCGACTTCATAAAAAACAATCAGGACACCGCATTTTTTGCTTATTTATCCTTTTACGCCGTTCACGGCCCAATACAAACGGTTCAGGAGAAATGGGCAAAATATCGAGACAAAGCCGAAGCCATGGGAATTGCGGAGACGGGTTTTAAAATGGGACACTTTCTGCCTATACGTCAATCGCAGGATAATCCGGTATATGCTGGTTTAGTGGAAGCGATGGATGATGCAGTAGGAGTAGTGCTTGATGCATTAAAAGAAATGAATTTGGATGAAAATACCATTATCTGTTTTACAGGTGATAATGGAGGTGTGGTGGCCGGAGATGCGTATGCTACGTCAAACTTTCCATTGCGAGGAGGTAAAGGTTACCAGTTTGAAGGTGGTATTCGTGAGCCATTTTTTATTAATGTACCCGGATTGGGAAATGGGCAAAGGTGTAATACGCCCGTTAGCGGAACTGACTTTTACCCAACTTTGCTTGAATTGGTAGGAGCACAGCTAAAACCGGAAGAGCATACGGATGGAGTTAGTTTAGTACCCCTTTTAAAAGGTGAAAGTATAGAAGAACGTCCGTTAATCTGGCATTATCCTCATTACGGAAACCAGGGTGGAGAGCCTTCATCAGTCATTCGTGAGGGCGATTGGAAACTCATCCATTATTACGAAGATGGTCATGAAGAATTGTATCATCTTAAAGATGATTTGGGAGAGACAAACGACCTTGCTTCGGAAAATAGTGAACGCGTTAAACAGATGAGTACGAAACTGTTTGAAATGCTCAACGAAATGGGGGCACGTTTTCCAGCCAAAGATCCAACATGGACTGCAGAACGTGAAAAGAAACACCTGAATAATGTCATCAACAAACAAATGCCTAAGCTTGAAAAACAACGCCTGAAATTATTATCCAAAGATTTTGATCCTGGCAATAACTGGTGGGGCAGTATGGTTACTAAAGATTAACACCCTTATTGGGACAAACTAAAACCAAATGGGTTATACGCCTGTCCGGGTTAAAAAGCAAAATTTTTTAATTAGTAAAATATATAACGATGAAAAATCTAACATTTCTAGTATTAGCTTGCCTTGTTTTAATGAATATGAACGGGCAGGAAAAAAAGATATGGGACGAAACAGAACAGGAAAAAACGGAACGTATGGCCTGGTGGACAGAAGCCCGGTTTGGCATGTTTATACACTGGGGCTTGTATGCCCAGGCAGCACGTCACGAGTGGGTAAAAAAACGCGAGCGTATTTCTGATGAAGATTATCAAAAATATTTCGAGATGTTTAACCCTGATCTTTTTGACCCAACAGAGTGGGCTAAAAAAGCAAAAGCAGCGGGGATGAAGTATGCAGTGATTACCACAAAGCACCATGAAGGGTTTAACATGTTTGCTTCGGAATATACCGATTATAATATCATGAACACGCCTTATGGTAAGGATATTTTAAAGGAATGGGTTGAAGCTTTCCGTGCTGAAGGGCTGGGAATTGGTTTTTACTATTCATTGATCGACTGGCATCACCCTGATTTTACTATAGATAGCAGACATCCGCAAAAGCCTCAAAATAACAAAGAGTATCAAAAGCTGAATAAAGGTCGTGACATGGCCATTTATAGAGAGTACCTGAAGAACCAGGTTCAGGAATTGCTGACGAATTATGGCAAGGTAGATATGCTTTGGTTGGATTTTTCATACCCGGGAGAGTATGGAAAAGGTAAAGAAGATTGGGGATCGGTGGAGTTAATAAAAATGGTACGTAAACTTCAACCAGAGATTATGGTTAACGACCGGTTAGACCTGAAAGAGTATCAGGGAGGTTGGGATTTTACAACCCCTGAGCAATTTAAAGTAGAGAAGTGGCCCGAAGAAAAT
Source organism: Saccharicrinis sp. 156 (assembly GCF_050589685.1). Lineage (NCBI taxonomy): Bacteria > Pseudomonadati > Bacteroidota > Bacteroidia > Marinilabiliales > Marinilabiliaceae > Saccharicrinis > Saccharicrinis sp. 156. The sequence continues at coordinate 131,559 of NZ_JBNGOS010000001.1, read as the reverse complement.
GGTATCCGTATCCCTTGGGAAACTTGTCAGACCTTTTCCGGATCGTGGGGGTATTATCGCGATGAACATACCTGGAAAGACAATAAACAACTTTTGGTGTTGTTGATAGAGTCAGTAAGTAAAGGAGGGAACGTATTGTTAAACGTAGGTCCAACTGCGCGTGGTACATTTGATTACAGAGCAGATGAAGCCCTGGCTGGAATGGGGAAATGGATGAAATACAATAGTCGTTCAATTTATGGTTGTACGCAGGCACCTGATGATTTTGTTGCACCGGATAATACACTGTTAACCTACAATCCTAAAACAAACCGACTGTATGTACATTTACTGGATTACCCAATGCGAAACTTTTTAATGAAAGGATTTGGCGACAAAGTAAAGTATGCCCAGTTCTTGCACGATGCTTCCGAAATTAAGATTGGTAAAAAATCAGGAGCATGGGGCAACGAGGAAGCAAATAAAAACGACATTAATCTGTTGTTGCCGGTAAATAAACCGAATGTGGAGATTCCCGTGATTGAAATAATTCTAAATGACAAACAATAATTCCCATTCTGGTAAAACTTTAAAGAATTTAAAATGAAGCAGTTGATCTCAATGATTTTTGTGTTAGTATCATTTACTAGCATATATGCACAAAGTACCGTTTATACCAACGATATGGATTATGTATTGGGGGATGTAAAGCAAGCTTTTATCACAAATAGTATTACAACAGAGGCGCAGGCTGATAATCTAATTAAGGGGATGAAAAACCTGGGCGTAAATGGGATACGTATTCCTATTTATGCAGCAGGACTTAATCCCAACAAAACCATGTTCGACTATTTTTATAACAAAGCAGTAGCCGAAGGCTTTCCAATTTTTGCTAACCCGGCGCAATCAAGTGGCGGCCACCGAATAGCCAATGGAATTCTTAACGGCGATCTGACCTCTGTTCTTAACGATGCCGCTGCTACCAACACCCTGATCAATAGAATTAAGGATTTTGCCGCTGAATACCCTTGCAAATGGATCAATCCATTTAATGAAGATGGAAGGCCTGATGCTGCCTGGAGTACGAGTCAAATGAATACCATCTACGCCTCTCTTTATAATAATGTGAACGGAGCGGAATTAATAGGTCCTTGTGTATGGGGTATACCGGCCAGTATTGATGTTTTTAATAATACGACTATAAGCAATTATATTACTGTTGCTGCTACTCATAATTTGGGTTTCAATCACTCATCCTGGCCTACCTTTATTTCTGCAGCTGATGCTAAGAATTTACCAGTCTGGGATTCCGAAGTGAACCACAATGATGCTAAAGGTAATGGTACGCGTTTAGAAAAAGCTTTACAATATGAGGTGGATGGTTTGGTTTTATACAATATATGGAATACAGTCAGTTTAACGGATGGGTCCATTAATAGGGCAGGTGATGAAATTATGACTTTATGTTTAAAGAATTACACTAAGGGTGTTAATCTTGCGCTTAACGGCACCGCCACACAGTCATCCACAAACTACAGTTCTCCTGCTTCTCGGGCCATTGACGGGAATACCAATGGGAACTGGGGAAGTGGTTCGGTAACCGTTACAAACAGTGAGGCTAATGCTTGGTGGCAGGTTGATCTTGGGGCAGACAAAACAATTGGTGATATTAGGATATATAATAGAACCGATGCTTGCTGCAAAGACAGAATGTCCAATTTTACGGTATCTGTTATCAATAGTAGCGGCACAACCACCCATACTGAAACATTTACTGATTACCCTGATTTTGCGGTTACAACCAATGCTGGTAATGTACAAGGACAGATTATAAAAGTTAAACTTAACGTTACCAATGCGCTGACATTGGCAGAAGTTGAAGTTTATCAAGGAGACGTAAGCAACAATATATCTTCACCTCTTAAGTCAGTACCGGAAATAATGATTTATCCAAATCCTGCATCTAGTTTTTTCACTATCAAAGATAATATTGGTGCCACATTTGAAGTATACAATAGCCTGGGCAGATTAGTGCTTGGTAATGCTGTTGAAAGCAATCAATATAGGGTTGATATCCAGGATTTAACTTCAGGAATATATTTAGTAAAAATAAATAACAGAGGAGAGGTTTCAAATCACAAGGTAATTAAACAATAAGTTAGAACTATTTCTGATATCAAGGATATCTATGATATCATATCTGATAAATTAAGAAAAAACAAAATCAATGTGGCGTACTACAAATCCTGGAAAGACGGGATTCTTTGTTTCGAAAATAATAAATTGCCCGATACTAAAGGTTTTGGAACGAAGGTGTGGGGTGGAATTATTAGACGGAGAAATATAAACTTGCTATGTATAGGCCAAAGCCCTGGTCAAAGAGGCTATGTCACCCGTAAAGTTACAGGCTGGTTTATTAAAGTGCTTATTACGATCAGGATTTCTTTAATTAACAGCGTATGATTAAAGCTATTCGGGAGTTCCATTTGATAAATGAAAATAAATGATAAAGGCATAAAAATAATTAAAAATCTACCTTTCCTGGTTCTGGTTGTATTGGCACTTGTTGCATGTAATAACCATAAGCAGGAAAAAAGTAATGATATTAAACCCTATGATGGAAGCTGGGCATCTTTGCAAAAGATGCCTGTTCCTGATTGGTTCGACGATGGAAAAATCGGTATTTTTATCCATTGGGGATCCTATAGTGTAATCGGGCATAGAAAGGGAGGCTGGGGATATGCCGAACATGTTCCCAAAATGATGTATGAGGATCCGGAGTATTATTATCCTTATGTTGAAGAACGCTGGGGTGCTAAGCCTCCGGAATTCGGTTAAAAAGATATCATCCCTGAGTTTAAGGCTGAAAACTGGAATCCCAATGAATGGGCGGAACTGTTTGCAAATGTTGGAGCAAAGTATGTGGTGCTTACCCCAGAACACCACGATGGGTGGGCAACTGGGACTCGGACCTTACGCCGTGGAATGTGGTCGATATGGGACCTAAACGCGACTTGGTAGGCGACCTTGGTAAAGCAGTGCGCGCGAAAGGATTAAAATATGCCCCATCTTATCACCGTGAGAGGCATACCAGCTTTTTTACCACAAAAAAGTATGTAGTTGATGCAAAAGCTCGCCGCGATATTCCACTCGCTGGCGCCGATTTGCAATCGGCGAGCTGAAATAGTGCCCCCAGTTGCCCAGTTGGCGCTGATCTGTGATCAGTGTATTGTTTTGTAAAAACAAAAAGTAGTCATGTGGTTTAAGTTGTTCAACCCGCAATATGCATTAGAAATTCTATTACACATTGAAATTACTTTAAAACAAGACACTTCGTTGCATCACTTCAACTCACCAGAACGATGCTATGCCTCGTTTCAGTAATGCCTTGTTTTATTGTACTTGCAATGCTCATGACGAACCTCCAATACACAATCCGGGTTAAAAGTATTTTATTGTTTGCAGCAATGGCACCAATTACTAGGTGACACCAGCGTAACGGACTTATTTTTATCTTTATAAACAGTTCATCCAGAATAATTTTCATGAGTAGAAAATATAAATTTCATAATCCAGATGGAGTTTGTTTTGTTTGCAGTACAAAGTTGGGTAGATGTTTTTACAAAGAAACCCCGTTGATTGGAGTCTTCTTTTTTTTGCACAAAAACCTTTACAAAAAAAATACTTTTATAAACAAGATTAATCGAATCTTACATATTTTTACGGCTTATTGATTTGAGACAAATGAAACCGGTATATAGCCTATTATTTCTTTTAGCCATTGTTTTATGTTATGACTTGGTGCAAGGCCAAAGCATAAGGATGGAAAAACTTACCGCTCAGGATGGGCTTTATAGCAATCGATTATTTAAAACATACCGCGACAATTCCGGTTATTTGTGGATAGCCGGAATAAACGGTGTTGCAAAATACGATGGTTTTCATGTGGTGAATTATACCGAACATTCCGATTCCTTAAACCGGTATATTCGAGGCAACAGGTTTTACGATGTTATTCAGGATAAATCAAACCATATTTGGGTGGGTGGAAGTTCAGGATTACATAAACTCGATGCTTCAGAGAATACCTTTAAACAAGTTGCTCCAAATACGATAAAAAATGTTCAACTTTTACATTTGTTAAACGATAGTACCTTGGGTGTTTCGTGTGGAAATAAACGAAATTACGAGATAAATTGTACTACAAATTCTTTTGTTGAAACCAGTGAGGGTGCAAGAATAACTTCCGTAATTGTCGATAATTCGGGGTCTGTTTGGAAATCGACTTCCGATGGTCTGATTATCTATGATGACCAGGATACCGTGCTTGATTTCGAAACTGCTGTAAGCGATATTTGTTTTACGCCAAACGGCGATTTGTATGTGGGTTCCAGCAACGGATTAATTATTGTTCCTCAGTCGGAATTGGGGAAGGAAAACAAAGCGCTGAAACGTATTACCGAGTCGGGCGAAAAGTATAAGCTCACCAATAACGATGTAACTACAGTTGAATATTACCAAGGGCAGTTATGGGTAGGAACAAGAGTGGGTTTAAATTTGTTACAGCTCAATAAAAACGGGCAAATTTCCGAAATCCTACATTTGTACAATCAACCCAACGATCCCTATTCTTTATCAAACAATCAAATTAACGATATTTATACCGACAGCGAAGGTATTATTTGGTTATCGACTTATGGCGGATTAAATAAAATCGATCCACAACACCTTTGGTTTAGTAGTTATCGTTACAATCCGGAAGACTCTAATTCATTACACGATAATAATATTTTTCCTATTGATGGGGATACACTCGGAAATGTGTGGTTTGGAAGTTATCGAAATGGCTTGGCAAAACTAAATACACGAACAAATATTTTCACCGCTTTTAACAGTAAAACTGGTGTTGATATTAAACATGTTCGATACATATATACCGATAATAAAAATTCAATCTGGATAGTCGCTGACAACAAACTTTTTTTGACAGGTAATACCGATTTGTCGTCAGTAAATATTATTGATAAAGCAGGTGAAAACTACCCGCATGGATTTATTACTGCAATTGTTCAACATCCTGACGGGAATTATTGGATGGGAATCGGAGAGGATATCGTAGAATTGGAAAGGATTTCGGAAAGAGGATTTCAGGTACTTCATGTTTATACGGAAGACATAGGCTATGTTATTCGTTTTTTTGTTGATAGTTTTGGGCGAATCTGGGGAGGAACGAATAAAGGACTCCTTTTGATTAAGCCAGAAAAAGGCACTTTTTTAAAGTTTGATACAAATAATCAGCCCGCCTTTCGAACAAACCAAATTCAGGCAATAAACCAGGATTCTAATGGAAACCTTTGGTTGGGTTCGGTGGATGGACTCTATAAGGTGGCCAACGACAGTATTTTTCAAAATGCTCTCGAAAAAATCAAGTTTCAAGGATTTTTTGAGGAAAATGGTTTAACACATAATTATGTGTCGGGAATATTGCCCGGGGAAAATGGTGTGCTTTGGTTGAGTTCGTGGAAGGGAATTATGAAATACGATCCCGAATGTATTCGCTTATGCCGCTTTATTCCCTTTACTTTTTCAGATGGTTTAATCGACGAGAAATACAATCGCAACGCTATTTACCGCGATAAAAAGACCAATACTTATTATTTTGGAAGTGTAAATGGAGTAAATTATTTTAATCCGTTGAAGGAGTTTAAAACCATGGTTTTACCTCATGTTCTAATTAATAGAGTAGTATTAAATGGCGACCTTGTGGAGGTAAATAACAATGAATCTGAAATTGTAGCCACTATTCGTAAAAGGAGAATAATTGATCAGCTTAAAGTGGAATTTGGTTCTTCCAGTTTGTTGTCGCCCAACAAACAGGTTTTTGCATGGAAATTGGAAGGACAGGATAAAAAATGGACATTTACGCGAAATAGAGAGTTGGTGATAAAAGATATAACTCCGGGAGCGTATACACTGAAAATACGTGCGGCTTCAAAAGAAGGAAACCTAGGTGCTCCGGTGTTTATTCCAGTTGTGGTTCGATCAAACTTTCGGTGGTATGTTATATTTGGCCTTTTAATAATTCTAACGCTTGGTTTGGTCTTGTCTCTTAGAAATAACAAACATGAAATAGAACCAAAACCCAAAGAAAAAAAATACGAGTTTTCGAAATTAACCGACGATAAATCAGCGCAAACTGCTAAACGTCTTTCGGAAATTATGCGGGATGATAAACCATTTTTACAAGCCGATTTAACCGCTGATAAATTGGCAAAAATGGTGGATATAAGTGTGGGCGAACTGTCACAAATTTTAAACGAATATTTGCAAACCCGTTTTTACGAATACGTAAACAAACACCGGGTAAAAGAATTTATTTGCCTGCTGCAAACTCCCGAAGCCGAAAAATTGACCCTAACTGCCCTGTCCGAAAAGTGCGGTTTTACATCAAAATCTACTTTTTACCGTGCATTTAAAAACGAAAAAGGTATCACCCCGGCACAATTTGCAAAGTCGTTAAAAGAAAAAAGCTAGAATCGGTTGAGTTTTAATTGTTGGTGTGTAAGTGTTTGTTAATTAGTGAATAATGTGCGCAGCTGGTTAATTCAATATATCAGTTTTTTACAGAAATTTCTCCATCTAAATTTAGTGACACCTCAAATTGCCTTAAAGAGTAGCGGTTTAGAATCCTGTATCTTATTTTTGAAATCACTTTTAAAATCTTAAATCTATGCTAAATCAAAAATCAGTTTCGAAAAAGTTGCAAAAACTAATGTTGGTCTCGCTTATTCTAGCCACATCTTTTTCTCAGGTACTTTCAAGTCAATTAAAAAAACAAAAACCAAATATAGTTATAGTAATGGCCGATGATTTGGGTTGGGGCGATGTTGGTTTTAACGGCAATAAAATCATAAAAACTCCCGGCCTGGATAAACTGGCGTCATCCGGCGTTGTTCTCGACCGTTTTTATTCGGCAGCACCTGTTTGTTCGCCTACCCGGGGAAGCTGTTTAACCGGAAGGCATCCTTTCCGCTACGGGATATATTTTGCCAATGTAGGATTCATGAAAAAAGAAGAAATTACCCTGGCTGAGGTTTTGAAAAAGGAAGGTTATACAACCGGGCATTTTGGAAAATGGCACTTGGGAGCAATTTCAAATACGATTCTTGATGGCCGTCGGGGAGGTGCTGAAACAAAATATCTGAGCACACCCTGGGACAATGGTTTCGATGAATGTTTCTCGACCGAACAGGCTGTTCCAACCTGGAATCCAATGGAGAATCAATCGCTGAAAAATCCAACACGCTACTGGACTGCACCGGGTGTATACGAAACAGAGAACCTTAAAGGTGATGACTCGCGTGTAATTATGGATAGAGCCCTTCCGTTTATGCAAAAAGCGGTAGCCGATGAAAAACCATTTTTTACCGTTATTTGGTTTCATACACCACACTCGCCCGTTGTTGCGGGTCCAAAATACCTGGATATGTATAAAGAATACGATGAAAACAAACAACATTATTATGGTTGTATTACTGCAATGGACGCGCAAATGGCACGTTTGCAAAGCGAGTTAAAAGTATTGGGCGTTGATAAAAATACGGTAATTACTTTCTGTTCCGATAATGGTCCTGCAGGCGAAGGCGGAGGGATTCGACAACATCCGGGGAAACGTCAGCAAGGTACTTCCGGTGGTTTTCGGGGGCGAAAAGGTTCCTTATACGAAGGTGGTGTTCGTGTTCCCGCTTTTATTGTATGGCCGAACCAAATTCAACCCAATGAGCGCATTGATTTCCCGGGTGTAACCAACGACTATTTTTCCACTGTTTTAGGTTTAGTAGGAATAAATATTCCCGATGACAGACCGTATGATGGCATTGATTTAATAAAGGCTATAAAGGCAGATAAAAAGGAACGAGATGGATTTATTGGTTTTCAAAGTAAAACGCAAAAGTCGCTGGTAACGCAGCAATATAAGTTAATAACAATCGATGGTGAAAAGTTTGAGTTATACGATTTGTTGAACGACCCCAAAGAAACCAATAACATTGCCGCAACTCATCCTAAAGTAGTAGAAGAGATGAAATTGCAACTGGAAGAGTGGGTAGAGTCGTGCAAAAGAAGCGACGAAGGAAATGACTATTAATTATAAACACTGAAAAATGAAGCGTATATTATTAATTATATCATTCATTTTGTTTGTTATGGATGGTGTTCATGTAGGTTATCTGCAAAACCAATTGTATTAAAGTTAAAATAATCAGAAAGTTATCTTGTATGTGTCGAATTATATCCTCTTTTATGTTGTTCACTCTAATATCTACATTGAGTGCTTATTCCCAAAATACCATTGATCCCTATGCCGAAACAGAAGCTCATTTAACGGGGGAAGAAATTACCACAATAGACATTAATCCCAATCAAATAAATGTTCTTACCGCCCGTTATGCGCGCATTAGCCCAAATTTGAACCCCATAGTTAAAAACTACATGTTCTTGTGGGTGGAGTCGGTAGCACCGGAACTTTATTACCTGGAGTGGAAAGTAAACCTACCTAAAGCTGGTAATTACGAAGTAACTACCTTGGTTTTAGGAAAGGAGGCTAGCATTGAATTGAGTTGTAACAGACAAAAATTGGAGGTAGTAAACAAAGAATCAGAGTGGACGAGGCTTAATCTGGGAAAAGTAAAATTGAAAAAGGGGGAAAACTCAATTAGAATGTTTGTTAAGACTGATAACAAATTCAACCTTTCCAGTATCGAACTAACCCAGTCAGGAGTACAGCAAAATATGAACGAAGAAGCTTTAGCTAACAGGCAATATAATGATTGGTTTCGTGATGCTGGATATGGATTAATGTTTCAATGGACTAATAGGGCAACACCTCAAAAGGGTGATACGATAAAAAACTGGGAAGATAAAGTAAACGATTTTGACGTTGAACGTTTTGCCAATATGGTTGAGCAAACAGGAGCAGCTTATGTGCTTTGGTCGATTACCTGGGGGCAGCAATATATTTCAGCACCAATAAAATCGTTGGACAAAATTATTGAAGGACGAACTACAAAGCGTGATTTGTTGGGCGAAATGGCCATTCTGTTACATAAAAAAGGGATAAAACTCATTTTCTATTACCACTACGGATACGATTGTTACCATTCAAAAGACTCCGCCTGGTTACAAGCTGCAGGTGGCTACAAAGCAGATAAAACAGAATTATTTCAGAATATATCAACTATTTTGGCAGAGATTGGCGACCGGTATAAAGATAAGCTGAATGGCTGGTGGTTTGATGGAGGCCAACGTTATTACGATTGTCATTTTGATGGTTCAACCGGTGGGATATTAAGTGCACCATTTAGGACGATAAGCCAGGCAGCTCGCAGTGGTAATGGTGAGCGCATCATAGCCTACAATTCATGGATATTACCTCGATTAACAGAATATCAGGATTATTTCGGAGGCGAGGGATTAAAACAATTTAAGGATCTTGATGATGGTGTTTTCAGGAATGGAAAACACAAAGGATTAATGGCACATTCTTGTTTCATTCTTGAAGAAAGATGGGGGCATATCGATTGGAATAAAGATATTACTTCACCTAAATATTCTGTTGATCAGTTAGTGGGATTCATTCAAAATGCGCAAAAAAATAGGTACCCTCTTTCTATAAATCTTGAAATGTATGAGGATGGGACTGTTTCTCAAAAATCTGTTGATTTGTTGGAACAGGTTAGAATAAGAGTGAAAGGGAACTAATCCCACTTAATTTCTCCTTCTAAATTTAGTGAAACCAAGAAATTAGCTCAAAAATACCAGTTTGCTAATTCGTCTTTTATGTTTGTCTTCTTAATATGAAGAATGAATAAGACTTAATAAGATACCTTTTTCAATAAACATTTTTAAACCGATGAAACTTAAAACACTAATCACTTTTTTACTAATAGCAAACGTTGTATTTGCTAAAGACTTTTTTGTTTCGCCCGAAGGAAACGATAAAAATCCGGGCAGTAAAGAACTACCATTCTTATCGTTTGAGAGAGCATTAACTGAAACTGCCCGACATGCCGGCAAAGAGGGGGTTACCTTTTGGTTCTCGGAAGGAAGCTATTATTTAAATGAAACCTTACTTTTCGATAATAAATATTCGGGAACGCTTGAAAAACCAGTTGTATTTTCGGCAATAGCGGGTACAAAAGTTACGGTAAAAGGATCGAAAGTTTTAGACGAGCTTAAATGGGAGAAATACAAAAATGGAATTTATGTAACTGACGTTCCTGCGGGTCTGAGTTTCGACCAGTTATATGTAAATGGGCAAAAACAAATCAGGGCGCGCTTTCCGAATTACGACTACAATAATCCATTACGTGGAGGGGACGGTTATCAACAGGTCACCGATGGTACCAATCACCGCTACGACGAATGGTTTTCTTTCGATCCTGAACAGTTTACCAAAAAGGAATGGGAAAACCCGGAAACAGGAATAGTACATGCGTTTCAGAGCCACAACTGGGGAAATATGCAGTATCGGATAAAAGGTATCGACCGCAAGGAGAATAAAGTACTTCTTGACGAAGGGGGCTGGCAGTTACAACGTATTCATGGTATTGGCGGAAAGGGTGAAAAATCGTCGTGGTTTTTTATCGATAATATTTTTGAGGAATTGGATGTGGCCGAAGAGTGGTTTTTAGATACCGAAACAAACCAACTTTATTATTATCCCAATGCAGATGTGGCTATAAATGACCTGATTATTGAAGTCCCCGTTGTAAAAGATTTAATTCAATTAAAAGGAACCAAAGAAAATCCAGTTTCGAATATCCACTTTAGGGGATTTACATTTACCCATAGCCGATTTACTTTTATGGAAGACTACGAGCCGGTTGCCCGTGGAGATTGGGCCATTCATCGTGGAGGTGCCGTATTTATGGAAGGTGCAGAAAACTGTTCAGTTGAAGATTGTAATTTTAACGAACTAGGTGGAAACGGTGTTTTTATGAGCGCTTACAATCGCAACAACCAGGTGAAAAATTGTGCGTTTGTAAGTTTGGGCGAAAGTGGAGTTTGTTTTGTTGGTTCTCCCAAAGCAGTACGTTTTTATCAAACCTGGGACGACAAAGAAATCGATGGCAAAGATTGGAATGAAATGCGTAAAAACATGGACTTGGAACCTGGCCCCAAAACGCCCGATTATCCGAAAAACTGTGTGGTAGAGAACTGTGTGATGCACGATTTTGGCAATGTTGGGAAACAGGTTGCCGGAGTGTATATTTCAATGAGCCATAAAATCAGGGTTTCGCACAATACCATTTACAACTGTCCGCGTGCCGGAATTTGTATTAACGATGGAACCTGGGGAGGACACATTATTGAAAATTGTGATATTTGGGAAACCGTTCGCGAAACCGGGGAGCATGGCCCTTTTAATTCATGGGGGCGCGAAAGACAATGGCTGAGTGGAAGCGGCTCGAATAAGGATTTTAAAAAGGAACTAACCTTACTCGATGCGATTGATAAAGTAATTATACGAAACAACAGAATTGCCAATTACCGAAAATCGATTAGTGCAGGAAACTGGACCATCGATTTAGACGACGGATCGAGTAATTTTGAAATTTACAACAACCTAAATCTGGGATCGACCATAAAGTTACGCGATGGAGTGCTACGGAAAGTGTACAATAACATCACGGTTAGTGCCGTTCCATTGGGCTGGCATGTATGGCCCGAGAATTCGGAAGATGATGTTTACCAAAATGTTTTTGTGATTTCGGGAGCCGTTCCGGGAAAAGGAGAGCCTACCAAACAGTTTGCCCGCCCTATTCGTTTACCCTCAACTGCAAAATGGAGCAGTAATTACGACTACAATTTGTATTGGAATGTAAACTTCCCCGAAACTCCGGAAATAATTAAAGATAAATCGTTGAAACAGTGGCAAGTGGAAGGTTATGATCTTAACGCAATAATCGCTGATCCATTATTTGTCGATCCACAAAATGGGGATTATTCATTAAGCAAAAATTCACCGGCTTTACAACTGGGTTTTAAAAACTTTCCCATGGATGAGTTTGGTCACGAAATGACACGTATACTTCCCTTTGGCGGAGACTTCGCCGAGGAACTAAGGCTAACGCTCCGGGCAGATTCGCGCATGAAACCCAACGGAACAATACGTTATACAACAGATGGTTCTGAACCTGATAATCAATCGCCAATTTACAACAAAGAAATCGTTTTAAACGCATCCGCTTTAGTAAAAGCACAGTCGTTTGATATTAGAGGAAATGCAATTGGTTTTGTAAACGAGGCCCAATTTAACAAGGTTGATGTGTTAACTTACCCCAGTTGGTTAAAAACATTGCTGGCTGGAAAATATGATGATGAAATTATTGAGAAAACTGAAGAGGCGCTGCAAGAAACGATAATGGGAGCTTTATTCGTTAATATTGGCGACGATCCGGATTTAATTGATGCATCGGGGGGGTATAATTCGGGTTGTTTTATTCGTTCAATCGATGCTGAAAATGGACAAATGTGGTTGAAAGCCGGCCTGGCAGAAACCTGGATTATTCAGCAGCTTAATGGAAATAAAGTAACGAATATTCAAGAGCTAAAGCAACAACTGAAAAAATACAGAGGACAAACAGTGAAAGTTATCGCTGTTCGAAATTATGGAAGTAAAGAATTTAAAATCAAGCTATAATAAAATGAAGAAGTTTTTAATTACAGGTTTACTTGGGTTAATCCTTACAATAAGCTTAAATGCACAAAACCAAAAAAAACCAAACGTGCTGTTTATTTTTGCTGACGACCAGACTTTTGAAAGTATTGGCTCGCTCAATAACAACGAAATAAAAACCCCCAACCTTGATCGACTAAAAGATATGGGTGCAACTTTCACACACACTTTTAATCAGGGCTCGTGGTGTCCTGCCGTTTGTGTTGCCAGCCGATGCATGTTAAATACGGGGAAATTTGTGTGGCGGGCTGCCCAATACAGTAAAAATGCCCAGCCACGCGGAGACAAGAATTTACCGGAGAATATGCCCAAATATACAGTTGGAATGAAAACGCCAAAAGGGTATTGGCCGGAATTTATGAAGGCCGAAGGCTACGATACCTATTTTGCAGGAAAATGGCATGTGGAACGTAAGGCAAACGAAATTTTTGATGTTACAGGAACCGTTAGGGGCGGCATGCCCAATCAAACCCGGGAACGCTACGACAGAAAGTTTATCGAAGGAGAATCCGACACATGGAGCCCTTATGATAAGTCGAAAAATGGCTTCTGGAAAGGTGGAAAACACTGGAGTGAGGTTTTGGGAGATGAAGCTTTAGGATTTTTGGAAACGGCAAAAAACGATAACGATCCGTTTTTTATGTACGTGGCCTTTAATGCGCCTCACGATCCACGTCAGTCGCCTAAAAAGTATGTCGATATGTATCCTGTTGAAAATATTTCGATACCGGAAAACTTTTTGCCGGAATATCCATATTGCGAAGAAGCTGGTTCTGGTCATAAACTTCGCGACGAGAAATTGGCACCTTATCCACGAACCGAATATTCGATACAGGTAAACCGCCAGGAATATTATGCCATAATTACGCACATGGATGATCAAATTGGACGTATTTTAAATGCGCTCGAAGCAAGTGGTAAAGCCAAAAATACCTATGTTATTTTTACCGCCGACCATGGTTTGGCTTTGGGCGACCACGGTTTTGTCGGAAAACAAAATATGTACGATCGAAGTATCCGGGTTCCGATGTTTGTAGCAGGACCAGGTATTGAAGGCGGGAAGGTAATTGATGAGAAAGTTTACTTGCAGGATGCCATGGCTACATCGCTTGATATTGCCGGAAGTAAAGCCATTGATGAGGTCGATTTTAAATCACTATTACCCCTTTCACAGGGAAAAACAAAAAAAGGATACGATGCGATTTATGGAGCCTATGTGGGTAATCAAAGAATGATTCGCACCGATCGGTATAAAATGATCATCTATCCACTTGCCAATATGGTTCGTTTATACGATATAAAAAACGATCCCGATGAAATAAACGATTTAGCTGGAAATATGAAATACAAAAAAGTAATGGATAAGCTTTTTAAACAGTTTAAAGAATTGCAGAAGGAAGTGGAAGATCCGCTGGACGTAACAGAATATTATGTAAATTTCTTTAGCAGAAATTAATTTTTCAAGTATTAATTTTATATCAGAAATGAAACAACTAATACTAACCGCAACAGCACTATTTCTTTTGGGTTTTATCCCTATGTTTTCAATGTCCCAAACGATTCAAAAGCCAAACATCATTTATATTTTGGCCGATGATTTGGGATATGGCGACGTACACCATTTGAACCCTGAGCGAGGAAAAATAGCGACTCCACACATTGATAAAATGGCAGAGGAGGGCATGTTTTTTACAGATGCTCATTCCAGTTCATCGGTATGCACACCAACACGGTATGGGATTTTAACAGGACGCTACAACTGGCGAACCAACTTACAAAGAGGAGTACTTTGGGGATTTAGCGAACCTTTGATAGATTCGGATCGGATAACTGTGGCCAACGTGATGAAACAAAATGGCTATACCACGGCATGTTTTGGTAAATGGCATTTGGGAATGACAATGCCTACAACAAACGGTATTTTACCGCAAGGAAGAAAACCAAAGAAATTAAATATTGTATGGGATGAAGAAATTAAAGATGGACCAGTAGATAGGGGATTCGACTATTTCCATGGTATTTCAGCTTCTTTAGACATGGCTCCCTATATCTATATTGAGAACAATCGCTTTGTTGGGAAAATTGAAGAGGATGACAAAACCATTACAGAAAAGGATTTTAAACGAGTGGAGGTACTTCCTGAAATTTGTAGAAAAACAGTAGATTATATTCGAAAACAAAAACAGGATAAACCTTTCTTTGCTTATGTGGCTCTTACTTCGCCGCATACACCAATACTGCCGGGAGCTGAATGGCAGGGCAAAAGCGGACTCGGGAAATATGGCGATTTTGTAATGCAAACCGACTGGGTAGTTGGCCAGATATTGAAAGCTGTTGATGATGCAGGTTTGGGAGAAAACACATTGGTAATAGTTACCAGCGATAACGGGTGTTCTAAAGCTGCAAATATTAAAGGGCTGCAAGAACAAGGGCATTATCCAAGTGCTCAATATCGCGGTTCAAAAGCCGATATCTGGGATGGAGGCCACCGGATTCCTTTTATTGTTCGCTGGCCGGCAAATGTGAAGGCTGGGTCATCCAGCAATCAACTTCTTTGCCTGACCGATTTAATGGCGACGTGCGCCGACATCACCGGTAGCAAACTTCCTGATAATGCAGGGGAAGACAGCTTTAGTTTTTTACCGGCTTTAAAGGGGAAAAAGAACGGTTCTGAGCGAGAAAGTGTGGTTCATCATTCCATTGATGGGTATTTTGCCTACCGGCAAGGCAAATGGAAACTGGTACTTGCTAAAGGTTCCGGAGGATGGACATCGCCAAGGGAAAAAGAAGTGCCGGAAGGTAGCCCGGAGGCTCAATTATACGACATGGAGAAGGATCCTGAAGAAATGAATAACCTTTACGATTCACATCCCAAAATTGTTAATCAACTATTGCAACAATTGCAATCCGATGTCACCCGGGGAAGAAGTACAGAAGGTACGAAAGTCAGCAACGATATCGAAAATATCGAAATTTGGAAGAATAAACAGACTGAATAATTATAATGTTATACACCTAAGCCAGGATGCTTTAGAGTATTTAAAAGAATTAAAAATATACATTAACAACTATCTAGTGGCTATAAGAACATGCAACATTATTCCTTTAAATACCCTCCCTGCCTCCCGAAACGAGTTCGGGACAAGTTGTGGCAGACAGGTAACTCCCCAAAGGGAGAACCAGAACCTCCGAAGAGAGCCAATTCCCCTTTAGGGATTAGGGGTAATGATGAAGAAATATTCAAAAACAGAGAGTTTTCTTAGATGCACTATATAACCAAATCAACATAAAATCAATGAATTATTTTAAACAGTTATTATTAATTGCACTATGCATAGTGTCCTTCAGCAAGGGATACACTCAGGAAAAACCCAATATCATTTTCCTACTAACCGATGACCAGCGTTGGGATTGTTTTGGTTTTAATAACCCGGATGTAAAGACCCCAAACTGCGATAAGATGGCTCAGGAGGGAATCGTTTTTAGCAACACACACCATGCTGTCCCTATTTGCCAGCCCAGCCGGGCTTCAATTCAATTAGGGCGTTATGTAGGGGCGCATTTATGTTCTTTTTCAAAGCCTTCCGATTATACTATTTCTGAAGATGAATATAAAAACAGCTATCCTGCATTGTTGCGCGAGGCTGGCTATTTTACAGGTTTTGTCGGTAAATTTGGATTTCCAGTTTCCAAAAACAAAGAAAAGAATGTGGACTATGTGGATGGAAAACGGATAACAGATTCACAAAAATGGAAGATTGATGAATATATGCCTGCTGCATATTTCGATGTCTGGAACGGTTTCTCGGGACAGGGAAATTACAATATGTATGGCGATGAAGGCCACTTAACCAAAGTGAATGGTGATAGGGCAATTGATTTTATTCAGACAGCCAAAAAGCAAGATAGACCATTCTGTTTGTCCGTAAGTTTTAAAGCACCACATAGCCCGTTTAATGATGTAGATGCCCGTTTTAAAAAGTGGTACGACGATATTGAAATTTCCCGCATGGAAAATGATAGTCAGAAATTTCACAATTTACTTCCTGACGTAGTTAAAAAAGAATACCGTGGAAGGAACGGATATAAAAATGATGAAAACTATCAAAAATTTATAAAAGCCTATTATGGCTTAATTTCGGGTGTTGACGATGTGGTTGGACGTATTCGGGAAGAACTGAAAAGACAGGGACTGGACGAAAATACAATTATCATTTACACGGCCGACAATGGATATTTCTGCGGCTCAAAAGGCTTGTCAGGAAAAGATTTGTTATACGAAGAATCAATGCGGGCACCTTTAATCGTATTTAATCCCGCCTTAGAAAATGAGTCTCGCGGTAAAACCATCGACGAGCTGGTGAGTGTTGTTGACTTTGCTCCAACGATATTGGATTTGTGCGACGTAAAAGTTCCGGCTATTATCCAGGGTAAAAGTTTTAAATCAATGATTTATGGTGGAGAAAAACCATTCAGAGACTTTGTTTTTGCGGAAAATAATTTTGATATGTACAAACCGTCTTCTGTGAATGGGGAATTAGACGAGGAGGGAACAAAAGGCTTGAAAGCAAAAGGAACGGTTCGCTCAAAAGTAATCCGTACAAAAGAATATAAGTATATTCGTTATTTTGAAACAGAACCAATGGTTGAGGAATTGTGGAATATAGAAGCTGATCCCATGGAAACAAATAATCTGGTAGATAATCCTGACTATTCTAAAGTGCTTAGCAAAATGCGCAAGCTGTGTGATACTAGGGTTGCCAGAAATAAGAAGCAAGCTAGCATGTATGTAAAAAGATAAAGAATGAAAAATTTTATCGTGTTCACATTGCTTATTTCCTTTTTTTCGACAGGAACAGTGAGTAGCAAAGATTACCATGTAGCCATAAATGGAAACGACAAAAATAGTGGAAGTAAGGAAGCACCGTTTCGAACCCTTGAGAAGGCACGTAATACAATCCGCGAAAGCGGACTTTTAGGAAAGGAACCGATAAAGGTTATTATTCATCAGGGGATTTATCGTTTTTCCAGACCTTTTGTTCTTAAGCCGGAAGATTCGGGTAAAAAAGGAGCAGAAGTAAGTTATTGCGCTGCCAAAGATGAAAATGTTGTGTTTACAACGGCCGAAAAACTAGACTTGACATGGAAAAAATGGAAAGGGGATATTTATAAAGTAAAACTTAATAAAGAAAAAGCGATAGATCAGATTTTTGTTAATGGCGTGTTACAACAAATGGCCCGCTATCCAAACTTTATTCAAGCAAAAATTAACTCTTTGTCGGAGAATACAGAGGATCATAAAACCATACCTTTCAATGGCATAGCAGCCGATGCATGGAGCGCTGAAAAATCAAAAGATTGGAACGACCCGTCAGGGGCATATATGCATGGCATCCATAAAGCACGGTGGGGTGGAATTCATTACAGAGTAACAGGTAAGAAGGAGAATGGCGACCTTGATTTTATAGGGGGCTGGCAGAATAACAGGGTTGATGATTTTAGTGCTGTTCATAAAGAGTTCCGAATGATTGAGAATATATTTGAAGAGCTGGATGCTCCGGGTGAATGGTTTTTCGATCAGAAAAGGGGAGAACTTTATTTTTACCCTCCTGAAAAGGTAAGTTTAGATCAGAACCCAGCGATAGAGGCCGTTTTTGATGTTCAGAATATAATTTCAATTTATGGCGAACACGAAAGCCGGGTAACTCAGTTTACCGTTGAAGGCGGCAATGGTCTTACGCAGAAAATCGAGTGCTCAGCTATTGTTCAACCCGTTCAGTACATAAAGTTTCAGGGAATAGCGTTTACAGGAACAGCCCGTACTTTTATGGAAACGAAAGAATCGCTTTTGCGTTCCGACTGGACTATTTTTAGAGGAGGGGCCATTCATATTAAAGGGGCCGAAGATATTTCCATTAACAACTGTCGGTTTCAGGGTTTAGGAGGCAACGCCGTCTTTGTGGATGGCTATAATCGGAATGTGGCTATAAGCTCATCTGTATTCGAAGGAAATGGAGCTAGCGATGTTTGTTTTGTAGGATCAATTGCAGCTGTTAGAAACCCCTTATTTGCTTACGATCAAAAAAGACCCGGTTTAAATGAGTTAGATACCATTGTGGGGCCAAAAACAAATGATTATCCTGCCGATTGCCGTGTGGAAGATTGTTTAATGACAAAATGTGGGAGGGTTGAAAAACAAACGGCAGGTGTTAATATTTCCATGAGTTCCCGTATTACCGTTCGGCACAATACAATTTATCACGTTCCTCGTGCTGCCATAAACATTTGCGATGGTACCTGGGGAGGGCATCTTATCGAATGGAATAAGTGTTTTGAAACCGTATTGGAAACAAGCGACCATGGTGCTTTTAACTCCTGGGGCCGCGACAGGTTTTGGTATTCAGCAAGCCCCAATGGCCCAAGGGACGTTGACGCGGACGGCGTTCCGGTAATCACTTCTGTTATAAAACGGTTTCCGAATATTATGTTGTGGGACGCTTATCAAACAAGCACCATACGTAATAACTTTATGATGTGCGATAATGGCTGGGATATTGATCTGGATGATGGATCGACGAACTACGATATCTACAATAACCTGTGTTTGAGGGGAGGTCTTAAAACCAGGGAAGGTTATCACCGTAACGTGTATAATAATATAATTTTTAAACATTATACCTGTAATGTACCTTATCCAAAACCAAGCTACGATAGATTTTTTGCAAACATTATTTTGGGCGGGACTTATAGGTCAACGATTGCAACACTATGGAGTGGCCTACGCGATTATAATTTATTCCATAATCCGGAAATGAAAATGTCGGTGAAAGCAACAGCCATAAGCGACTGGACTCAAGATGACCAACAGAGTATTGTTGCCGATGCTAAATTTATCGATGCTGAAAATGGAAATTTTAATGTGGAAATTAATTCGCCGGCTATTGGTTTAGGGTTTCGAAATTTTCCTTTTAAAGGATATGGTGTCATAAGTGAACACCTTAAGGAAATGGCACCGGAACCTGAAATTATTATGCCTGCAAAATATTTTAACAATGTTCGTACAGAAGAGAAAGCAGTAAGCGTTTTAAATGCATCACTTACGTCTTTAGATACAGAATCGAAGCTAACGGCCTATGGGGCCCGGTCAATTGGAGGTGCAATTATTCTGAAACTACCTGAGCATTCCAAACTATATAAATTAGGATTTAAGCTCGACGATGTTGTATTAAAAGTAGGAAAAGCCAAGATATATAACGCCCGTGATTTTGCAAAAGCTTCAAGCTTATTTAGTGCAGGGAAAACATATACTGTTGAAGTGCTGAGAGGACAAGAGGAAATAACCATTGAGTTTGTTTATTAATCCAGGTTATGTATAACGTCTGGTAAAAAGTCGAAAGCTGAAATATAAAAATCAATTAGCTATAGCTAATAAGGTAGCAGTAAGTAAAGAACCTTAAGTTAAATAATCAAAAAATGAATATGAAAATATTTTTAGGAATTATGACTCTTGTTGTTTTGTCCTTTGGGGCATGTAATTCCGGAGAAGAAAAAACGAGGGAAGCAAAACCCCTTTACGATGGCAGCTGGGAGTCACTACAAAAAATGCCGGTACCTGCCTGGTTCGACGATGGAAAAATAGGCATCTTTATTCACTGGGGGCCTTATAGTGTCATTGGTCACCGCAAGGGAGGTCGTGGCTACGCCGAGCACGTACCTAAACTAATCTATGAAGATTCGGCGTATTATTACAACTACTTGAAAGAGCGCTGGGGGGCTACACCTCCGGAGTTTGGTTACAAAGACATTATACCGGAGTTTAAGGCCGAAAATTGGAACCCGGACGAATGGGCTGATTTATTTGCCGAGGTTGGGGCTAGGTATGTGGTTTTGACAGCAGAGCACCACGATGGCTGGGCCAACTGGGACTCTGATCTTACACCCTGGAATGCTGTTGATATGGGTCCCAAACGCGATTTGGTGGGTGACCTGGGGAAAGCAGTACGTGCCAAAGGGTTAAAATATGCCCCATCTTATCATAGGGAAAGACATACCAGTTTTTTTACCACAAAAAAATACGTAGTCAACGCAACGGCTCGCCCCGACATTCTCGAAGAAATAAAACGCGTTCCGGAGGCGGAATTACTCTATGGTCCTTTTGGTTTTAGTAATCAAGCTGTGGATGAGTATGTTGCGCGTTGGAAAGAGATTCAGGATAAATACCAGCCCGATATGCTGTGGATGGATGATTTCCCCATATATACCCGCGACGGTAATAATGTGCGCAAAGGGCAGGCAAAACCGGTTATCAAATATTTCGACGATCAGGTACGTGGCATGATCACCCATTTTATGAACAACGGCGCTGCCAATAAGCAGGCAGTTTATGTAAATAACAAAGGGGCAAACCGTAATTGGCCCGACGGTGTAGGCTGTTTAGAAAAAGATAACTTAAAGCTGAAAGTTATAGGACCTAAATGGCAGAGTTGTACTACCTTTGGTACTTCTTTTGGCTACCTCGAGGGAGACACATACAAGAGCGTAGAAGGCGTAATCCATGAAATGATTGAAGTGGTAAGCCGAAATGGAAACTTCCTGATCAACATTGGTCCTAAAGCGGATGGAACATTGGTGCCCGAGCAAGTTGAGCGCTTAAAAGCGATGGGCGATTGGCTGAAAATAAACGGAGAAGCCATCTATGGTTCGCGTTATTGGAGCGTAAATCAGCAGGAAAACGAACACTTGTCGTTTACCACCAAGGGGAAAAAATTATATGCCATTAAATGTGACAAACCTCTTGCTCCTTTTGTTATTGAAGCAACTGCAGGATGGGATAACGAACAGGTGAAATCGGTAAGTTTACTAGGTTCTGATTCAGAAGTTGAATGGGAAATGACTGCCGATGGATTAAAAATAATCCCACCATCTGAACTTGGTAAAAGTAAATATGCATGGACTTTTGAGATTGCCACCAACGAAGAGCAGCATCATCCTACTGCCATTCAAAGCGATGCCGATAAAGCTTTTAAGGGAACAAAAAAGGTGGATTTGGATGGAAATCATCATTGAGTACTTAGAATCCCTAATAAGATTAACACAAATAATAACTGATAAATGAAACAACCATGATCATAGATCTTAGACATACAAGAAAATGAAAAATTCTTGTCTTGTGTCTCGCTCTTGTGTCTTGGTTCTAATTTTAAACAAATGAAACGAGCATGTGCAAATCGTCACACATAGGCGAATAATAAAAAACATGCGAGTTCCATCTTATACTTTAGAAAAACAAACAATTTTAATAAGATGAAACGAGCATGTAAATTATTTTTCACACCGGAGTATGATTAATAGCGAGTTCCATGAGTTACCTTAATCAATAAACAATTTAAAACGAATGAAAAACGTAACATTACTACTAATAATCCTTCAGGGCTTCCTGCTGTTTTCCTGTTCTGAATCGAACATCTACGTGAGCAAGAACGGTAATGATCAAAACAATGGCTCGGAAAGCAATCCGGTAGCTACTTTGCAAAAAGCGCAAGAACTTGCCAGACAGGATGCGGGAAAGAAAACAATCAATATCTATATTGAAGATGGCATTTATTACTTGCCAAATACCTTGGTTTTTGGAGCGGATGACTCCGGGGTTGAAGGAAGGGAAATCACTTATCAATCTATAAACGAAGGAAAAGCAATCATTAGCGGAGGATTGTTACTCGACCTCAAGTGGGAGGAGTACAAAGATGGCATTTATCAGGCAGAAACACCTGCAGGGCTCAATATTGATCAGGTGTTTATAAATGGGAAAAACCAACGTATGGCACGTTATCCCAATTACGATGCGAGCAAGAAAACAGCAGCTTATCAGGGTTTTGCCGCTGACGCTTTTTCTATGGAAAAAGTGGCGGGCTGGGGCGATCCGACTGGTGGGTACATTCATGCAATGCACCGAAGCAGATGGGGAGGCTATCATTACCGTATTACCGGAAAAGATGAACACGGAGAGGTGACATACGAAGGAGGGTGGCAAAACAATCGACAGATGGGTATGCACGACGAATTCCGCATGGTAGAAAATATTTTTGAGGAACTCGATGCTCCGGGAGAGTGGTACCACAATGCCAAAACCAACCGGCTTTATTATTATCCTGAAAAAGAAGTGGATGTTAAAGATGCTAAAGTAGAAGTTGTTCGCCTTCGACACTTAGTGGAATTTAATGGAAGTGAAAAGAGCCCGGTATCCCACATCAAACTCAAAGGTTTTGTTTTCAAACATGCAGCCCGAACCTTTATGGATACCAAAGAACCCATGCTTCGTTCCGATTGGGCGATTTACAGGGGAGGAGCCATTAAATTAACCGGTACAGAATATGTGAGTATTTTGGATTCTGAGTTTGATCAGTTAGGCGGGAATGCTATTTTCTTCAACAATTACAACCGATACGGGTTGGTAAAAGGATGTCACATTCACGACACGGGGGCAAGTGGAGTATGTTTTGTAGGAGACCCCAATGCCGTAAGAGATCCGCTTTTTGAATACCATGAAAAGAATGACCTCGCTAAAATTGACCTAACGGTAGGTCCCAAAACAAATAATTACCCGGCCAACTCAAGCGTGGAGGATTGTTTGATACATGGAATAGGCCGTACCGAAAGACAACCTGCTGGAGTGCAGATAGAAATGGCACAATTCATCACTGTAAGAGATGTTTCCGTTTACGATTGTGCACGTGCAGGTATCAATATTGGTGATGGTGCCTGGGGTGGCCACCTAATTGAGCGATGTGATGTGTTTAATACCGTTTTGGAAACGCACGATCACGGCTCTTTTAACTCATGGGGTAGGGATAGGTTTTGGAGAAGTGACAGGTCTGTTTCCCAGGAATTTATCGATAAAAATCCGGAGTTGCCTTTTTTGGATGCGATGGAAACGACAACCATTCGGGATAGTAGATGGAAATGCGAACACGGGTGGGACATTGATTTAGACGATGGATCCAGCAACTATGAAATATACAATAACCTGCTGTTAAATGGTGGGTTAAAGTTTAGGGAAGGTTTTAACAGGAAGGCCTGGAATAATGTTATTCTTAATAACGGATTTCATCCTCATGTGTGGTATAAAAATAGTGGAGACGAGTTTTATTGCAACATTCTTACTGGCGAGCACAGGGCAATAGGTGTTAAGAAGTCAGGAAGTGGCAAACGTGTAGATAATAACCTATTTTATGGGAACGTTACAGCGGCAAAATATGCTTATAGCGATTTTAACTGGGATGCGAATTCAATAACCGGAGATCCTTTATTTGTAGATCCTGAAAATGGTGATTTCAGCGTAAAAGAAGGATCTCCTGCTTTTGAGATAGGTTTTAAGAATTTTCCGATGGATCAATTTGGTGTTAAAAAAGCCAGCTTGCGAGCTATAGCAGAAACTCCGGTAATACCAGAAATAAAATACGATGGAGGTGCGCTCTCATTCGGTCAAAGGACAAAAAGAGACTTTCTACCCATCGATTGGTTTGGTGCGAAACTGAAAGCCTTGCAAGGGGAAGAATTTTCTGCTTATGGAGTAGCGGAGAGTGATGGAGGTCTGGCTGTTCAAGAAGTTCAAAAGGGTTCCATATTGGACAAAGCGGGAATAAAAGAAGGCGATTTGATTTTGGCAATTAACGATCAGCCAACAAGGAATCGGAAAATGTTCCTGCGTGTGGCACCAAATAAAATAGAAAGTGCAGTAAAGATTACTATAGTTAGGGATCAGGCAAACAAAAGCATAACGGTTCAGCCATAGTATATATTATTGATAATGAATATGAACACATTTAGAATAGTCCTTATTATTGGCTGGTTTTTATGTTGTATTACCGGCTGTACACACAAAGAAGAAAGCGTAAAACCAAATATCATTTTTATAATGACCGACGACCAGGGGTATCCGGTTGTGGGTGCGCATGGCCATCCCTGGATTAAGACACCGGAATTGGATCAAATGTATACCCAGTCGGTACGTTTCGACCGCTTTATGATGGGCTCTACTTGCGCACCAAGTCGTGCTGGTATTATGGCTGGGGTGCATTCAATAAAAAATGGGGTTACGCATACCATTCTTGAACGCGAACGACTCAACCTGGCGGCTATCACCATCCCCGAAGTTTTAAAAACGGCGGGTTACACATCGGGGTACTTTGGCAAATGGCACTTGGGAGATGAGAAGCCTTATCAACCTGAAAACCGGGGATTCGAAGAGACATTTATTCATGGCGCAGGTGGTATTGGCCAAACTTATGCCGGATCTTGTGCCGATGTTCCTGGCAATACCTACTTTAATCCGGTGTTCAAACACAATGGCACATTTGTTAAAACCAAGGGCTATTGCACGGATATTCTGTTTAAAGCAACGTTGGGCTGGATTCAATCCCTTAAGGATTCAGATAAGCCGTTTTTTGCCTATTTATCGACCAATGCTCCGCACGGTCCTTTCGTGGCTCCTCCGAGATATCAGAAGTATTTTGAGTCCTTGGGCTTCGATAGTAAAGCTGCAGGTTTTTATGGGATGATAGAGCATATAGACCACTGTATGGGGCAAATGTTCGAGCAGTTGGAGGAGTGGGGTTTGTTAGAGAACACGATCATCATTTTTACTTCTGACAATGGGATGACCCGAATTGGTTGTGGGCTAAGAGGCTTTGACGGACGTCCACAAGTGGAATTGGGAATCGGTAAAGATGGAAAAACGATGATGTCATATAATGCCGATATGAAAGGACTTAAAGGCACGGTAAACGAAGGTGGCGTGCGCGTTCCATTCTATGTGCGCTGGGATGGTGTGATAAAAGAAGGTAGAACTCGGAATACAGTAGCCAGCTACCTGGATATTTTACCAACACTGGCCGATTTTGCCGGAGCAAAGCTTCCCGACACTCAAGTATTTGAGGGCCGGAGTTTAAAACCTTTAATTTTGGAGAAAGAGCCAAAGTGGGATGACCGTTTTCTTTTTCAGCATGTAACACGTTGGAAACACGAGGCGAATCCTGATGACTTTAAGTGGGGACAATATTCGGTACGAAACCAGCGATTTAGGCTTGTTCATGGCGAACTTTTCGATATGGAAAACGATCCACAACAAAACATCGATGTAGCCGCTGAATACCCTGAGCTTGTTGATTCGATGAAGAATGCCTACGAGAAATTCTGGGATGAAGCTCGGCCATTGATGATAAATGACGGGGTACCATTGGCAGAAGAAAAACCATTTCATGTTGATCATTTTGCGCAAAAGGATAGTATTGGTATTCCTGATTGGAATGAACCTGATTTACTTTGGGAAGAATCATATACCGGAGGACCAACCGGCCTTGAGAATTAAGGGATAAAAAAAAGAAGAATTAATACGATATTTTAATGTAGAAATCAATAAAAACATGAAAACTCGAATACTAATCTTACTTACGCTTCCAATACTGATAATTGGAATGTCGTGTACAAATCAAGCTCAGCATTCTGAGGAAGCCTGGACTGTCGACTCTCAGGAAGACTGGCAGATGAATATGGACAAAACATCAAATTTGGAAATAACAGATGGCAAAGTAATTCCTACGACTACAGAAGCTACTTTCCAAAGTACAATTAAAAAATATGCTAAAAAACGAGGTCTAAAATCTATCACCCTTTCGCAGTCGCCCGATTGGTTAAACTGGAACCCGGTTGAAAATATTGGCCCTTCAAATTTGGGCGATGCTCCGGTTGCTTTACAAATGGGGGAAGGCAATTATTGGATGTTCGGTCGTTATGTAATGAGTAAAAGTCAGAATGAGGGAAGTTTTAAAGCTGAAGATACAAGCCTAGAAGGTTTTGATATTGCCTTAAAAACTACGCCGTTTAAAAATCAGTTTGATGCTCCCGGTGGATTAAAACCCGATAAAGGTGGTTACCACGCCTGGCAAAGTAAAGATATGATTAACTGGGTACACCATGGTTCTGTTTCCGAAACGTTTTCGCGTTGGATGACCACAGCCGAATATGTGGATGGTAAGGTTTATCTGTATTACGACTTCCCGAACGACCAGGATCCGCACCTTTACATCGATGAAGATTTGACCGATGGCGAACCTGGTAAAAATATGGGAATGGCCTTTAAAGATCCATCGCATGGTTCGGACTGTGCCGTTATCCGCGACCTGGATGGTAACTTCCATATTATAGCCGAAGATTGGTCACCCATCGACGCATCGACCCATGCCTGGGATTCGCCTTTGGCAACACATGCTGTTAGCCCCGATGGATTCAACGATTTTAAAATTGTTGCCCCTCCGGTGGATGAAAGAACCAAACCTACAGGCAAATTTGCCGAATATGTCCACCCGCACTGGCACAAAGAAGATCCTAAAAACTATCCTGGAAAAACTGCAAGCGAAGATGTGCCACAACATAGAGTGAAAGCTGGAGAAACGCGCGCTTTTGCGAAATACGAAATCCACGAGCCGGAACAAAATGCTTTTGGCGATTGGGCTTCCATTTCAATTGGTGGACAATACTATTTGTTTTGCGATTACGATCCTGCCGGGAAGCATGGCCGACAGAACATGAGTGTTGCCTGGTTTACTTCTAACGACATCAATAAACAATTTACATTTTGTGGAAATATCGGTCAAGGACATCCCGATCCGGATGTGATGTTTGCCGAAGGACAATTTTATTTAATGACACAGACAAACTTCGATTATATCAGTCCGGGACCTTGGGTAGAAACTGTTGAAGTTCGCGTGGGAGTGGATACAACAAATGATAGCAACATTAACCAATGGAGCAACTGGCAGGTAGTGACGGAAAGGTATGATTACATAGAAGGTTTTGCCAAGCAGGTTAAGAAAACTCCTGCACAACTGGACCTTTCTGAGTTACCTGATGCTTATGGTTTTCAGTTTGAAATCAGAATCAATAATAACCCGGATAATGTGGCGCAGCCTGTTATTGATAAGGTATTGGTGGCTTTTGACTGATAAATAGTTTGGAATTGAATATTATAAGAAGGGGAGACTAAATCAATTAGTCTCCCCTTTTTAATTAGTTAATTTGCGTTCTTTTTGCAATTTGTAATAGCTTATTTTACCCTTACTTTTTTGCTTACCGTTTCTCCTTTAAGCGTAGAAGCAACCACAATATAAATTCCTTGATTCTCAACCGGAATAGATGTTAAACCTTGTTTGGCAGTTTGTTGACTTTGCAGAATACCAATCGTATTATATACCTTAATACTTGATGTTTCACCTTCAACAATTATTTGTCCTGAAGTGCTGTAAATAGCTAGGGGTGAGATGTTTGTTGTGGGAATGGCTGTAGCTGTACCCGCCTCGTATGCTCCAATGGTAGTAGGCGATAGGCGATCTGCGCCCGTAATGTCTGTTACTGGAACAAAATCGCCGGTCGCACCTTGTTGTTTAATAGCCGTTCCATTAGCTACAGCATAACTAATACCATTTGCAGTTGTCATTTCCTGAGGAACATTACCATCCATTGTGAAATCAATTTCAGTTGATGTATAAGTGAAAGCAGGATCTATATTATTACCTGTTGTGCCAAATCCACTTTGAGTTTGCATTACATTATTGGTGCAATTGGTTAATACAATATCGTTAGATCCATCACCAGGAGATGGGTCGGTATTGTTAACATAAATATCCACGTATGAAGAAGCATCTATACCCTCTAAGGTTGTACCTATGATGAGGTTATTAGCTATTACTGCATTAATAGTACCTCCACTACCCTTTGTTCCTTCGTGTGGGTTATGTAAATGAATTAAGCTTTGCGTATGGCTAACGGTAACATCGTCGCCTTTAACCAAACCACAATCCACGAAAGTATTGTTGATAAGGTTTATATCATTGGCCACCCAGTTATAAAGTGGTTTGGATTTAATTAAAAAACCTTCTTCGTTACTTTCGGTAGTGGTGCCATCTACAATGGTGTAATCTCTAGTACAACGCGCAAAAAAACAGTTTTCCATTGTAAGATTACCCCGCACAATATTAAATATTGGCCAAACTCCATCGTTATTAATAGCTTTGATGTCGACAAATGAACATTCAGAGAAGGTCATAAATGTAAGGTGGTTAGACTTAATTACGGCACCATCTTTTGATTGTAGGTTGCTGAATGCACATCGGGCAGCGCTAAAATAAATGTTTTTTGCAGCTCCTGCATTCAGGAAAATAATTGAACCGGCTGTTGTACCTGAAAAACCATAATTGTTAATCTTTAGATCTTCCAGGTAAATTTTTAATTGTTGATTAGCCGTATTGCCTGTAGGGTTTGTAAATAATTGAACCTCAGTTGGCATGGTGGCACCTCCTTGTAAGGTGGTTAAATTAGCGCCTTCACCTTTTATGGTAATAGATAATCCACCTAGAGACGCTATTGCAAGATTGCTGGTTTCAAAAGTACCGGCACCTACATTAACATTGTATACAGTTTCAGTTTGGTCAGCGGTATAACTTGCCGTAGCTGCAGCATACGCTGCACCTACACTTGCCATTGGGGCAGCTTCGCTTAGGCCATCGTTTGTATCGCTACCTGTTGCGGAAACATAATAATTTACTTGTGCATTGAATGCTGCCGTGAATAAACATGCAGCCATAATAGATAAAAGTTTTTTCATAATTTGAATTTATTTAAGAATTAAACGATTTTAATAGGAGTGAACTTTTGAATTAAAAGTTAGGTTAATCTGTATGTTTTAATTAGACACAACTATTTTGTGTACTTCATGATCCACTTTAATTAGATAGATACCATTGTTTAGGTTAAATGAAGCATGATCAATATGCTTAGCATCTTTTATTTTTTGCCCACCAATAGAAAATACCTCCACATCTGTTATATATGCAGCATCGACTGTAACATGGTTAAATTGAACATATACGTTGTGTTTGTATTCTATTTGTTTAATGCTGGTTGCAGAGGTCACTTCGTAGTTTAACCAGATAGTACGCTGTTTAATTTCGCTATTGCTACTGTTTAAGAAAACCTTTTCGGCATAGGTGCCCAACTCCAGTTCTGATGCATCAATACTTACAGATATCGTTTCGTTTATCTCATTAAAGAAATCGGGAGAATAGCTTAAAGAGGAAATAGTGGCTTTATTACTGCTACTCTGAGTAAAAGTTAATCCACTGCTTAAGTTCCAACCTTTTAGATTAAAAGAACTGCTACCTGTTGATCCCTTTGTCACTTCACCCAAATCAATGCTTTCACCAAATGCCATATTTACAGTAGGAGAGGAAGTTTCAAGCACCGAAACACTCTCGTTATTGGCACCGAAAGTCAGACCATCTGTTTTTCCAATCCAATCTCCCGCTTCTTGTGTAATGGCAAAGAACTTAATGCGTGCTTTACCCTCGTACGAATACCTGCATTTCCACTTATTATAGTTTTGAAAAAGGGTACTGCCGTTTTTATGATGGTCGTAAATGGTATCGTTACCAATGACAGCATAAAAGTTTCTGAACTGGTTATTTTCGTTTTGCGTTAATGTTGTACTCACATTGTTCAGTTTCATTCTGGCATAAAAAGACAATTCAAAAGGACCATCGAAATTGATCTCCGGCGTTAAAAAGTAACCAATATCGTCATCTCCAACAACAGTTGTCACATTCATTCTTGTTGCGCCACTGCTCAAACCATTATGTACCTGCCATCCTTTATAATCAGAAAAAGAGTTAATGTCGGAAGTTGTTAAGGTGCTGCCTGGCACTAGGGTACTAAAGTAGTCCGAGAACGGTATATCTACAATTTCGGATTCGTAGCCTTCGCCGGATAAAGCGATTGTTTTTGATTTTGACCCGGAGGTAATGGTTAAGTTTGCTGAATATTCGCCATCAGAATTAGGTGTAAAAATAACTTCTACAGGGATTGCATAAGTAGCGGATTCACTGCTATAGCTTGTATTTCCATTTATGGAGAATTGATTTGCACTAAATCCGGAAATAGCAAGAGAGACATCTGTAGAAGGTTCATCAACCGTTACATAAAGTGTTTTTGAGGTGGGTTCTGAACCACCAATATTAACGGTTCCAAAATCTAAATTGTCAGTGTCCGCAGAAATTTCATCCAATGTAGTTGGTTCTGTTAGCTGAATAACAAATAAGTTAATGCTTTGTGCTTTGATATCACAAGAGTAGTTTTTAAAAATATCGGGGGTAAGAATGCTTGCTTCACCGTATATTTTAGTGTCGATATCCCATGCATATTGATACACTTTTCCATTTACGCTTGCGTTGTTTATATTTAAATCCAGTCCCGCATAATCGCTTGTAGAACTGTTGATAACCCATAATGCAATTTCATTGTCGTTACCAAAGGCCATTGTTTCCACATCGGAAATGCTAGTGGTTGAGGAAGATAAATATTTGCGTTGGTAAATATGGTTGGCAAAATTTTTCATTACATAGTACGAACGCATTCTTTTGCCTTCTGTACCTGAAGTGAAATAAATATTACGTGTTTCTGAACTTACCCCTCTCGACCACACTTCAAATATAAGTTCGCCTTGTAATCCGGCGGCATACATAGTTGCTTTTTCCGAATATACTCCCAAGATAGTTCCAATAGTTTCAGGTTCTTCGCCATTGGTTCTGCCACCTCCGGCATTGCCACTTTCGTCGCAATAGGCAGGTTTGCCCACAATTGTGCAGGCATCCACAAATTCGTCCCAAAGGTGCGACTGTTTATTTAGGTTGTGGCTCGAAAATGCGGTGTACATATCCGCATAGCCACTTTTGCTGCCAACACTTTCAACATACGAAACTCCCTGGGAAACCGCCCAAGAGGCAGGACTAGCATACATGGGTTGTGGTACGCCACGTGAGCTACACTCCGAATTTACTTTTTGTATGATTTGGTGCGCTCGATCAACGGTAATAACGCTCCATTCTTTAGAAACGGATATGTAGCTAATAGTAACACCATTGTCGTGCATCAGTTCCAAATAATCGGCTAGGAAAACACCGTACTTGTCCGTATCGAACCGGGTGGTTGGTTTGTAATCACAAATCCAGTCGGGCAGGTTATTTTGACCGTTATAGCCATTGTAATCACTTTTCATCGTCGCCCAAAATTTCACATCGGGATTCGCGATTTTTACCATCTTCATACTTGCAATGGCATTATCGTAAAATGCAAAGTTAGTAGTCCCTTCTATAAGTTCCTGTTTTTTGTCGTAGGAAACACGGCAAACCATATTTTCGATGTCCTGATAACACCAGTTGGCAATTTCCTGAGGGTTAGCTGCACTCTGTAAAAATGAAGCACTGCGCTCCATATCTGCACCAATCATGGTTATGGTTTGGTGTTGGGCAGCATAATCAACTGTTATTGATTGTGCTGAAATGGAGATCCAACCCGAAAGTATACAGGAAATCAGAAGAAGTAGATTTTTCTTATTCATATTTTATTTAATTTGAATATTAGTAGCTGTGGTTAGTGTTCTTGAATTAATAGCTATGTTTCAAATATATGATATAGTTTAATTTGCGATGTAAGTATATAATTCAATTGTTTTTTATTATAAAGCATAATGCTTTGTGAAGTGCTGTACTTAATGATCAGGTAATGAGAAGAATGAGTGGGAATATGAACTATATGTCATATAAGTCGACTGAAATCTTATAGTGACTTACCCCGGATTATTTAATGGAGATATGTAAGGCGCTTTTATTTACCATAAAACAAGGAGTTGAGACCAGTTAACGAAACGCCTTGTTTTGAGTTAATTGAAATGCGTAACCGGATTTCTAATGCATATTGCGGGTATAATCAAAAATTTCATTCAGAAAGTGACTTTGAATAGGCACTTATAGTTTTTGAATCGTCAATAATACTTCTCTATATCTAATATGAGTAAATTTATGAACGATAAAGACAATTTAATGAAGCATGTTATAAACTAATAATCCATTATCAAATAGATGAAAAAAATATTCTTAATTTTAATAATAGCCTTTATAACGGGTTTATCATTTACTCAGGCGCAGAATTGTGGAGATATTATTAATGACACTTTCGATAACGATGGGACATTGCCCACTCAATGGACCGAGTATAATACATCCGGTCAGGTGACGGTGAGCGGGGCAGAAATGGTTTTCGATTATACCTCGGCCAAACCATCTGCATATCGAACATTTAACGCAGTTAACGGTAAGTGTTACTATTCCTTTAAGATAAAAAGTCAGAGAAACTGGTTTAAGGCAAAAATGAATCTTGAAGCAGGTAACGGTGATTTGATAACCAGTATTCTTTTTGGCAATGATGGTAAGAAGGATATTCTGTATGCCACCGACCTGGATGCATCAAATAACCCCACTTCGTATGTCGGAGCGCTGGATGCTTCTTTTAGTTCCAATACAGAATATCTGGTTTTGCTGATTGTTGATACAGAGAATAAAACCTTCGACTTTTATATAGATGGGGAGTTAAAAGTTTCTGGTGTAGCATTTTTGGAGAATGCTACTGGTTTTGGAAAGATTGATATTCAGCAAATTTCCATGTATGGAGGTAGTGGCAAGGTATATTTCGATAATGTTCAGATAACTCAGGATAACGTTATTCGTGTTAACCTGGAAGCGGCCATTGCTAATGCCCGGGAACACCTTGACGAAATCAACATCGGAACAGGAAATGGTGAATATTCACAGGGTGTTGTAGACGTTTTTCAGTCCAAAATTGATGAGGCATCATCGGTTTATGCAAATTGTGAAGCATCTCAAGATGAGGTAGACAGTGCTGTAGTGTTTTTGGAAACAGCATGGAGCAGTTTTGACGATTCGCGTAATTGGGGCATGCAGGATATTTCTATTACCATAGATCCAACAAATGTACTTTGTGAAAGAAATCCTATATGGTTTGGCGGGAACAATACTTATAATGGAAGCGGACAAGGTCTTTGGGACAGTAGTAATGAAAGGTGTCATTATAATGTGATTGATTTGGCCAATTATACGGGAGCGCCAGGTTATCGTTTTCCGGGAGGAACCATGGCCAATTTGTACCGATGGAAGAGAGCTATAGGACCAGTAGATCAACGTATTGATAACCTAAATAGTCACGGATCGGCAGGCCCCTTAAGTAACGAGTTTGGCCCTGATGAATTTGGGCATATGTTAGAAAATACGCATTTAAATAAAGGTGTGATCGTGGTAGCTTTTAATTGGGAAACAGTACAGGACGCAGCTGATTATGTAGAGTATATGAACGCTGAGGTGGGAGAGAACCCAAATGGAGGTACCGATTGGGCTCAGGTTCGTGCAGACAATGGCCATCCTGAACCGTACAATGTTAAATATTGGGAGATAGGAAACGAACTTAATGGTACTTGGGAGCTAAGCGTTTGTAACTATCCGGCAAGTGGTGATGCCAACAGGGGTGGAGACGAAATTTTAAATGGAAAAGTGGGAGTATATGTACATGGGGATCCTCGTTCCTTTACCAACCAAAGGGCTGCTAAACAAACATCGTGGGTACAATCTGTTTGTGTGGTAGACGGTTCGGCCAATCAGGAATTTTATACCAAGTTTTGCCCGGTTGACTTAAGCAAAAGTTTTACCCTTACTATTAATGGGGTAACATGGAACAGGGTTGCTGACCTTTCAAGTTCCGGGTCAAATGACTTGCATTATACTGTAGATGCCGAAACAGGTAAAATTTCTTTTGGAGATGGCACTAATGGAAGTGTGCCTTCAGGAGGATATAATGTAATGCTGAATTACTCCACCGATGAACTGGACGGGTTCCCGGAATACTACGAAGCGATGAAAGCTGTTGATCCAAGTATTGAAGTAATCAGCTGTTGGGAAGAGGAAGAGTTTTACCGAGAGATGGCCGAGATCAATGCTCCATTCGATGGTGTAACCAAGCATTATTATCCAAGTGGAACAGTAGAAGCAGGTGATGAATACAAAATGGTGATGAAAAAGTCGGTGAGTTATAAAAGCAAAATTCAAAGTCACCTGAATCATTTATCGGATCACAGCAATTCATCACTGTCCGGTAAGAATGTACAACAACATTTAACCGAATTTTTCGGAGGAAAAACGATTGGTGTGGTTACTCAGCTGTGTGTAATGTGGCATGATATTATCAATTCATATTCTGATGATATGGGAAATATGATGGCACACTCGTACTTTAAAAATGATAATACCCCAATGGTAAATACAGGTGGAAACTTTGTCTCGGCAAAAGGACTTCCTTATCACATATTTACACATTTACATCAGGATAAGTTTGTAGAAGCTGAATATCAGGGTGGTTCTTATACATACAGCAATACCAGTATTCAAAATAGTTATCCAACGGCCAGTATAAATGAGGAAGGAAATGTATTAACACTGGTTGTACCTAATACGCTGGATGAAGACGAATTAAGGGCCAGCATTAATATTTCAAATTATGGTTTTGGTTTTTCTGAAGTGATAGGTAAAAAATGGGTGGCCACAGCGTATGATATTTATACCGAAAACACTTCTGCGTCTCCTTATAATGTAAGTGTTGAAGGACCGTTCGACATTGAATTAGGTCAATCGCTCACGGATACTGTTCAGCCATTCTCTGTTGCTATATATCAGTGGATTGTTGAAGAACGCGACTTTTTAAGTGATTTAAGCGAGGTGGTTGATGGTGAGGATATTAATAAGGACGAAGGTTTTGGCAGTGAGGGAAATATGACCGTAAATGGAATTACCTATGAAAAAGGTATTGGTGTTGAGGCAGGAACTTCTGTTACTTATAATTTGAATGGTAATTACCTGACTTTTTTAACTGAGTTTGGCTTAGATGACAGCTATACCGGAGGTGAATTTAATATGGCAGTTTACGTTGATGATGAGTTGGCATATCAAAGTGCTGATATCAATTCAAACTCTCCGACTCCTGTGTTAAATATTGATGTTAGCGATGCGGATAAATTAAGAATCGAAACATATTCAACCTTAAGTTCCGACGGCGAAGAGTTCATCATTTTTGGGAATGCCCGCTTGATTAATGGTGATGAGGACAATAGTATCGGTTCAGGCTTAAATGTAAGCCATAATATTCAAGTAGCTCCTAACCCTTTTGATTCTAATATGAAAATTGAATTACCTAAAATAGAATCAGGTAAAGTTATATTGCTGGATATGGCAGGTAATATTCAGTATAGTGCGGTATTTAATGAATCAGATCAGATATATGTCGATCATATTTCTGTACCTGCAGGAACTTATGCATTATTGGTTTATGCAGATGGTGTTATTTACTCAACCAAAGTGGTGAAAAGATAATGGTTGTTTATCTTCAATGTTTATAGTTGGCGCGTGACAAGCTTCCGCTTTGTCACCACCAGACAAAGTTTCGGGAAACAAAGTTTCTGTTACCCTTCGGGCAGATTGGACATTTTGTATTGACAAATTGGAGATTAAGGTAAGACAGATTAGTTGTGAATTATATACAAGGGTGTTGTTTTTCAACACCCTTGTTTAATTTAATTTATTTGTAGTTTACAGTAACTGGTTCAAAAACATCCGTCCTGAAAGGACGTGCAGGCAGGTTGGTATCATTTATTAGATTTACTTTTGGCATTGCTGCAAAAGCATACCGTACATACAAGGGTTTGCTGATTTTATCGCAGGTTAAAACAACGGTTTTGCCTTTAATTTTGGCACTCGCTCTATACCATGTGTTTGTATCGTCAGATAGCCAAAAAGCGCTGGGATCTTCTCCATCGGTAGTTTTTAAACCTTTGGCATTGGTGTAATGGATGACTATTCTATTTTTCTTTACCAAGGTCTTTTTTAGTATCGGTCCTTCTGCCATAATTGATTTGTTGAAGGTGTTCTTTTGAGCTAAAAGCGCCAGCCTCTGTCCAATGGGCAACTTGTCACTGGGGTGGATGTTGTTTTTATCTCCCAAATCAATGGTAGTGGCTACTGCAGTATGGGGCAATGTTAAAACCTGGCATTGCGATTCCCTTATCCAAGCCCAGGATGGTGCAGTGGGACTTTCCAAAATCTCATCCGATTTAGATTTTTTATGCAATTTAGAACCGAATCCTGGCAACATAACTGCCATAAACTGGAGGTCATCTTTTTGCCACTCATGCCTGATTCTTTCTACCCACATCGGCAGCGTTGTTCCGTACTGTATCATATTGTTCATGCCATTGCTATTGGCCTCACCCTGGTACCATACCAGGCCGCGGCAAGCATAAGGGGCCAGCGGTTTCATCATGGCATTGTATATAATGTTAGGCTGGGTGCGGAGAAAGATGTCGTCTTTTCTGTTTCTTGCACCGGAGATAGATAATATGCTGTCAATGCGGACTTTTTTATTGCCATCCGCATCAAACTTTTTCATGATGTTTTTAAAATGAGGGAGTTTTTCTGTCATATCCCTTGGCATCCAGCCTTCAATGGATGAACTTCCCCACGAAGTCAGTATAATACCAACCGGCATATGGATAGATTTTTGCAGGAAATAAGCAAAGGTAAAAGCAACTGCACTTGGCGGATTTTTGATTTCCCATTTTCCACCCACATATTTTTGTTCTTTAAAGGCCACTGTATTTTCTACTTTAAAGGTTCTTATGTTGTTCAATATTGAATCCAATGCTTTTATTTCGGGAATTTGATGGTATCCCATAAACATATTCGACTGACCAGAACAAACCCAAACCTCACCAATTAAAACATCATTGAACTGAATCGTTTCTGAACCGGATTTTATTTTAAATGTATACGGGCCTCCGGCTTTTTGCTTGGGTAAAGTGGTTTCCCATGTACCATCCATATTTACTTTTACACTTGCACTGTCGCCGTTGAGTATAACTATAACATGGCTATGAGGAATAGCTTCGCCCCATACTTTAACCGGCATCTCTCGTTGTAATACCATATGCTCTTTAAAAAGAGAGCCCAGTTTGAGTTTTTGTGAAACTAAATTGCCATGGGCAAGAAGGGAGATAAATAGTGTGCATGATAAGATACGAAAAGTTGTAAGCATATATAATTTATTTAAATGAGAAAGAGGTTTGATGGGAGACTTTTACGGTAATTAAGCCAACCATTCAAACCTCCAAAATGATCTAATTGTTTTTTATAAGTAAGTTATCCTTTCAATACATTTTCCCAGCCTTGAGTTCGGATCATTTTCCCCACTTCACGAAGAACTTTTACATCTTCGGGATGCATCTCTCCGGAAGGCAGCGGGCCAGTGTTCAGCAGCAGATTTGCCGGATATTTGTCAGCACGCTGAAGCATGGCTATCACTTCATCTTTGGTTTTGTGCTTGCCATCCTGGCTTTGGGCATATCCCCATTTATTGCGCTGCAGGTGATCGCATATCTCCAATGGTTTTGGAGGAGTTCCGTCAGCTTTGTATTTGCGTTCCGGAGCCAAAAAGTCTTCGGTGCCCAATACACCTTGCTTGTATGAAACCAACATGTGCGGTTGTTTAGCGTGGATCATGTCATATAGCTCTTGCAGTTTAAATTGGGCAAAGTCTCCGGAAGCCGGAACTCCATGGCCATCAAGCCAAATACCGCCCACATTGGGGAACATAGTGAGCAATTCATCTACCTGATTATAAAGGAAGTCCACATAAATGCTCAAATCGTGCTCATCGCCATATTTATATAAAGGTTCCTGTGTTTCGTATTTAGGTCGTGCATTGCCTCCCCAATTATCATTGTTAGGCGCATGGGGATGACGCCAGTCGCGCCCATGTGAATAATAAAGGTAAAAGGCAAGCCCTTTTTTGTTACACTGCTCATAAAGCTCAGCTATTAAATCTCTTTTAGCAGGTGAGTTGGTGCTTTTAAAGTCGGTATATTTTGTATCCCACAAGCAAAAGCAATCGTGGTGGCGGGTAGTGATATTGATGTATTTCATTTCAGCCTCCAATGCCAGGTCAGTAATGAAATCGGCATCGAACTTATCGGCTGTAAAACGGTCGGCCAATTTTGCATATTCAGCCACATGTATTTTATCAGACAACTGGACCCATTCGCCTCGTCCCAATAACGAATACAAACCATAGTGGATAAACATACCGTAGCGGGCTTCCCGAAACCATTCAATGGCTGCCTTACGCGGATCGGTAGCATATAAATCCTTTTTACCTTTTAAAAAAGGAGGCAAGGATTCTTCTTTTTGTCCTACACAACTAGGAAAAAACATGGCAGCTGTTCCTGCAAGCGCTGATAATTCAATAAACTTTCTTCTGTTCATATTGTGTTTTGTTATATATTATCTTTCAATAATTAGGGTGTTTGTCTTATATTTTTCCCGGGCCATATTTTGTTTGTTAAAATGATCGCTGGTTTTGTTTCTCAACTTAGCCAGAATTTCGGACCCATCATATTTTTCTACCAGGTTATTCATCTCATTGGGGTCATCTTTTAAATTAAAGAGTTGTTCATAATCCGGCTTCCTTGAGGTAAAGTTCAAATCTTCTTCAGTATATTTTCCTTTTTTAATTTGGAACATACGTATATATTTCCAATCACCCAACCTAATACCTTCGCAAACAGGATTACCTCGTCCTGTGTATAAACTTTCCAGAAACAACTCTTTTCTCCATTTGCGGTTCCTTCCTTTTATCAAAGGAACCAGACTTTCTCCCTGCATGCAAGCGGGAGGGGTAATTCCCGCATAATCCAATATGGTGGAGGGAATATCAAGGCTTGATACCAATTTGTTTTCTGTCTTACCTTTTGATTTCGCAGGTAATCTCGGGTCATATATAAAGCAAGGTATTTTAGTGGTTAAATCATATAATAACGCTTTGCCACCCATGCCATATTCACCCATTAATAAACCATGGTCACTGGCAAAAATTATCACTGTGTTTTTACTAAGTCCTTTTTCGTTCAAAGCTTTCACCATATCTCCTATTACCTTGTCCATGGCTGATATCTGCTGGTAGTATCGGATATGGTGCTCGTAACATGAGATGGTATCATAATCGTATTTGTATACTTTGGTTGCTCTTCCTTTGTTCTGATCCAGCACCTGGTAAGGGATATGAACATAAGGATCCGTAGCCGTTTCTTCCGGTATTTGAATGTTCATGTTTCGGTAAAGCGTATCGTAAAATGGGTGACCTTTGAGCTTTTCGTATTCGTTGGCCGGAATCATGCAATCCTCCGCCTCTTTATTTCCCGGGTACATGGATTTTATCTGGCTACCATGAGGAACCGAGAAACTAACAGACAAACAGAAGGGTTTTTCACTGGGTACATCATCCAGAAATTCCACAATGCTTTCGCCCATCACAGGGGTGATGATATCTTCGCCGGAATCGAAATATTCAGCACAATTCCTGGCTGTCTTGGGCCAGAACTTAGCCCAACCGTCATGTGCTCTCCAGTAATCAAACTTTGCTTTGGCCTTACCTTTAAAAGTATAATATTCCATACCAAACTTACCAATAAATCCGGTATAATAACCATTTTTTCGTAGCATTTCAGGATAGGAGTGGGCCCACTGATCTTCGGTGAGTTTATAGGAAGATGTAAAACCGACTCCGCTCATGCGTTCGTTTAACCCTGTGAATAAAGCCACCCTGCTAGGTGCACAAATAGGTTCGGCAATATAAGTATTTGAGAAACGAACTCCATTATTGATCAGTTTATCTACATGGGGCGTTTGGATATGTGGATGCCCCATGGCCCCAAAAGTATTATCGCGCTGGTCATCAGCCAGCAGAAAAATAATGTTGGGATGCTTATCCTGAGCATAACTGCCCATGAAAGTAAGTAAGGCAACAAGTATGAAATATGTTTTTTGCATTTTATATCTTAAATTTTGGGGTTTGATGCTTTGTACCACAACAGAAATTACAAAAGAAATAAATCCAAGACATAATACACTAATTCCTTTCATTATTCTATCAATATCTTTCTGGTTGTTATTTGATTGTCCGAATACAATTTAATCAGATAAAAACCTTTTGATAATCCGGTTACATCAATTGTTTTTTCTTTTACGACCTTGTTCAAAAGAACATTCCCCGATAAATCACAGATACTTATATTGTATTCTTCCGAATAATATTCATCACTTATCTCTAAATGAATAATTCCGTTTATTACGGGATTGGGGTAAATGGAAAACTCAGACATTAGCTCATTTATACCATTGCTTGTGTCCAGATCAGGCCCGTTTTCATAATTTTCTTGTATATAAGCCACCGGAGACTCGTGGTTGGCATAATATTCCCCAACCGAATTAAGCGTTACCGGATAACGCACCGACATTACGGTTTGGGCTGAAGTTTGTGAAGGTTGCCAGGTAAAGATGCAGTATCGTTCCACAAAGTCAGCATTATCCATCATCTCGCAGTATGCCTGAACATTGGTGAGTACCTGGGCTTCGGTTTTGTCTTTTTCATTGGCAGCCCAGATATCCCCATAATTCCATTCGGTTACCCAAATGGGCACTTGATACTGATCGTAGAAATCTTTCAGCCAGTTGTAAAAGTTTTCTGCCGACATAATTTTATAATAGTGTACCGGGATAAAGTCGATACGGTAACCGGCTGCGATTGCTTTCGGCATAAATTCATCAAGCCATGCCCTGCCTTTTGCGCCATCAGTTACCGCTGGGGCTCCCAATCGTAAGCCTGAAGCTTGCAGAATTTCGTATTTCTCAATAGCCTTATCTACTGTCATATTGGCTTGATTCTCACCATCGGGTTCGTTAAATGCTAAATGATGGGTGATGGCCATATTATTTCCCATGGTAGTCATTTTATCAATGCCGGCACCACCACTCCAGTCCATAATTACATATTCGCATTCTGTCATACTTACATCTGCACTGCCCCAGTCGTAAAACCAGTCAGACTTTAAAGCAAGTACCACATCATTGTTATCACTTTTTCCGCTGGAACCACGTTTCTTCGTATCCCGCCATGGTCCAACTCTCATAAATGAAATACTTTGCTGAAGTTCTGCAGGGAAATTTAATTCCAATGAATGATCCGCAGCAACATACACCTTGCTTACACCACTACCATTTACATTTTGTGCCACGGTTAACATATAACCTTTTTCTAGTTTAAAAGATACTGCTTTGTCCTCGAAATCACCCAGGTTTCCATTGTAGTAGCCACATCTGTAGGAAATTTCATCACCCTGGGAACTTGAAGATGAATAAAGCGTGAGCACATTTTCATCTATGAAAGAATTCTCAAAGTCCGCAATGGCTGTTTGCAAGTTCGCCGAGGC
The DNA here is from genome assembly GCF_050589685.1 of Saccharicrinis sp. 156. Taxonomy (NCBI): domain Bacteria; kingdom Pseudomonadati; phylum Bacteroidota; class Bacteroidia; order Marinilabiliales; family Marinilabiliaceae; genus Saccharicrinis; species Saccharicrinis sp. 156. The sequence continues at coordinate 89,581 of NZ_JBNGOS010000001.1, read as the reverse complement.
TGCATCAATTTCCACCTGTATGGCATCGCAATTGTTCAGGATTGTTTCACTCTGCTCTTTAGCTAGCTTCAATGCCTCATAAGATTCAGACGAGTAGCCATAAAGCGGACTTATTACCGCTGAAATAGTCAGGTCTTCAGCGCTATTGATACCTGCCGAAAGAACAGAACGATCAGCCCCCGGATAAGCCAAAGCTATATTATCAAAAAAGAAGCGTCCTTCACTGCTATACATAGATATTTGCGTGATGCGTACTTTGGCAATGTCGCCGGCCGTTTCTATAAATGATATAGCCCCTGCTTTTTTTGCACCATCTTCATAAAAATCAATGGTTTTATTTTCAAAGTCAATGGTGGCTGCCATAGTATAAGTATAGTTCTTAGCATAACTACCATCCACCAAAGATCCGGAAAAGGAAGTTGGGCTATGGGAAGCATCCAGTGAGGTAGCATACTGGATATTACCTACACCATCATTTCCAATCATAATACTGGTTACATACTTATCATCCGATGATAAAATATCAAACCGACATTTTACCCAATTACGGGTGCTTTCAACATCGAAAGATACGGTCACCTCCTCACTCACCGGTGTAAAAGTACGATAGGCACCTGGCTGATCGGCGGTGTAGTCAAACTTTAATTGGGCACCATCAACGGTTACCTGACCTGATGTATTAAACTCAGTCCATTCTGACGGAAGGCTTCCATCGGTACTAAACTCATCGATAAAGATGTTAGTGCCACATGTTTGGGCATCTGCCATAGACAGAATGCTAATCAGTATTGTGAGAATTAAAATAGATTTTGATTTCATAGATTAATCTTTAATTTCATGTTCGTAATAGCTATTAAGGATTAGCTATTTCAATTAGTTCCGAATCATAATTTTTTGCACCGCATTTATTTCTGCATTTTCAATACGAAGCATATAGAAGCCGCTTTTAAAATTAGCGACATCAAGTTGGGTTTTATTATGCACTAGCATTACTTCGTTGCCACTAACATCATAAAGATGCAACGTAAATTCCTTCGGTGCGGCCTTCGGGAACATCAGGTTGATTATCCCATTGGTTACAGGGTTAGGAAACACGGAAATATTCGCATCTGAAGCTAATTGCGTCTCTATACCGGTTCCAATATTGGGACCTTGTTCATATACTTCCTGAGTATAGGAAGGATATGGAGATTCATGAGCTTTGTAATATTCTCCAATTATGTTGAAAACAATGGGCGTCCTTGTTTCAAAAATAGATAATTGCCCCGCACTTGGTTGAAAGTAGAACATGGAATAACGCTCAATAAAAGAACAGGTGTCCATCATGTTATTGATGCTTTGTAATTTCGCTAACGCTACTTCATCTGTAATCACCGGCGAGCCCATTCCAGGGTTACCGTAATTGTATTCTGTCACCCAAATAGGCACATTATATTTATCGTGCAGAGCTTTATATCTATCATAGTACCCTTTGGGTGAACGGCGCACATAATCGTGTATAGCAATAAAATCGACCCGGTAACCTTTTGCCACACAGGAATCCATAAATTCATTGATCCAGGTCAATCCGCCATGAGACACAGCAGGGGAACCCAGTCTTAGTCCTGATGCAAATAAGTTTGGATATACCTCAAGCGCACGTTCTACTGACATGTTGGACTGGTCTTCCAGGTCAGGTTCATTAAATCCCAAATGGTGGTTAAAAGCCATATTCTGACCTGCCGCTCGGGTAGCCGATAGGCCGCTAAAGCCATCACCACCGCTCCAGGACATGGGAACAAATTCACGCTCGGCGGTACTGTATCCATTGGTCATTCCCCAGGCGTAGTACCATTCCGAACCCAGGGCATCCTGAACATCCACCCCTTTACCACAACTTCCTTTTTTCTGCTTTTCGAACCACGGACTAATGCGCATAAAAGAAATACTGTGCTGTAACTCCTCCGGGAAAATTATTTCCAGGTCATCATCCTGAGCGATATATACCTTACTAAAACCTTTCCCGTCTGCATCTTGGGCAAATGTGGCCATATAGCCTCTGTCCAGTTTAAAAGACACAGGAATGTCTTCGAAATCACCGAGGTTACCGTTGTAGTATCCGCATTTGTATTCACGCTCAATACCAGAAAAATCACTATCAGCATAAAGTGTTAATACAGGTTCATCCATGAAAGATGCATTAAAGGCAGCTTGTGCTGCCAATACATCATTTTCGGCCTGAGCGAGCTCCACTTCGGTTACCTCGCAAATTGTCAATAACGGGGTCGCATCCTCAATGCTTTCCTTTAATGCCAGATAGGTTTCTTTTGTATAGCCATACTGGGGGCTTAAAATGACTTCACTTATCGCATCCTGTGCCTCAGAAATAACCGTAGCCAAACCGGAACGATCAATACCTTGATAAGCCAGTTCAATATTATCGAAGTAAAAACGACCTTCGTTACTGTACATCGATAATTGCGAGATGTCAATTTTGGCGACATCTGTCGCATCTTCCAGGAAAGCAACATTTGCAGCTTTGATTACATCCCCCTGGTAAAAGGACAATGTTTTTGTTTCAAAATTTATAACAATGCTAACAGAGTAAATCGTGTTTTTACTGTAAACTCCATCTAGCAACGATCCGGCATAAGATGTTGGATTGTTTGAAGCATCAAGGGCCGTGGCATACTGAATGTTTTTTATTCCATCGTTCCCAATTATCAAACCTGTTATGTATTGGCCAAATGATGAGCGTATGTTTAACTTACACTTCGCCCAGTTTCTTGTACTGGATACATCAAATGAAATAGATAAGTTTTGTGTCTCTGCATCAAATGTACGATAAGCTGACGGTAGGGAAGCAGTATAATCAAATTCCAGACTGCCGTCTACTACAGTCACCTGTCCATTGGTGTTATATTCGGTCCATGCTGCAGGCAAAGCACCATCTTCGCTAAAAGAATCGTAAAATACGCTTTCGCATGATACGGTCTGCGCCAGTAGATTAGAGGCAATAAGAAGAAACAGTGTAATAAAAATAGTCGTAAGTCTCATTTTCTTATTTTACAGATTTTCCAAAAGATATTTCATCGATATATGCTCCTCCAATTCCGGGATTGACCAGACGAATGGTATTGGCTCCCCTTTTTATATCTATTTTCACAGAGACAGTGCCCCAATGTTGGCCCCAGGATTCGGTATTCGGTAATAGCAATTCAGGTTGTATCGTTTTTCCATTGACGATCAACTTGACCTTTCTACCTTTGCTGTTTGAAGTATTGCAGCTATATCTGATATTTAAAATCTCAATTCCTGCATCACCATCATTTTCGCGGTACCATTCCACAAATCCATCTTTGTTGTTACCAAAATCTAAAAATCCGGAACCATTAAAACCAGCTCCGTTTTTAGATATAGAAGCTCCATCAAATACGGCTTCTTCGGCCTGATCCCCCCCCGGGGTTTTTTCAATATTTTCCTTTAGGTCGTTCCAAACAAATCCTTCGTCGTTGGCAAATCGTTCCGACAATAGTTGATGAGGTTGACCGTCTGCCACAACTAAGGCTTGCACTGTTGTGCCTAACTCGACAGGGAAGCTTTGGGTATAAACAGGGCTGTTTTCTGTAGGCGTACTTCCGTCAGTGGTATAATAAATCTTTATTTCCGGAGAAATGGCCTTGCCTCGTAAATTTAAAATTTGCGTATCGATGGATACCATATTGGAGGTAATCTGCTTTTTTTCTCCCATAATGGCAGAGGCTAATAGGTTGATATCGCCAGGTTCACCTGTAGATTCAATATAAGCACGTGTAAGCCCATAAAATGCAATGCGGTTGTCTACACCAAAGTGTTTTTCAACATCGATAGGGCTCCCATTATCCAAAGCACGAATTTTACCTGGTCCAATTACATTAAAAAAGGTACGGTTTTCACCATAAGGGTAAAAATGATGTAAAGAATCCTGGGCGGTTACGCGTACCTGAACAATGTCTTTACCCACTGGTTTTAGTGCTTTCCCATCTATTGAAAGACTGTTTTGATATGGGCGGTAAGCCGTGTTAACTGTTTTTTCAACTTTAACTTGGCCATTTTTATATGCAATAGCTTTTAATTGTCCCGGTTGCCAGGGTACCAACCATTCGCATTGCATGTCATGTCTTGTTTTTCCCGGCTTTCTTCGTCCCAGCGATTCCCCATTTAGGAATAGTTCTACTTCATCGCAATTGGAGTAGACCCAAACCGGTATTTCGGTTCCCGCTTTTATTGTAGGATGGGTCCAGTGAGGCAGGATATGAGCCATAGGTTCTGTAGTCCATTGGCTTTGATACAAGTAATACAGATCTTTTTCAAAGTTTGCCAGGTCAATAGCTCCACCCATAAAAGCTCTAAAGGGCCATCCGCCATGCACGTAACTGGCTTCCCCTATATAATCGTAACCTGTCCAGCGGAATGAACCGGCATAGTGTGGTATATCCCTGATTTGCTCAATATTACCCCTGGAATTTAAACGTACATAAGCATTATCGTAACTAGAGTTAAAAATTTGCTTCGCTTTGTTACGGTCAGCGTTTAAAATCCAATCATGCGTAAAGACTTCTTCTTGTGTTAAGTCCTCGGTTAAACTCACACCAGCTTTGTGTGCACCGTCACGATACCAGGTTTTACTTCGGTAATAACCACGAACTTGCCAGGTGTGTGTGTTTTCCGTTCCGATAAATACACGATCCTTGTGAAGGTTATCAATAAAACCGATTCTCTCGCTGGCACCATTTACACCGTGTACATCCATAAATTGTGATCCGGAATGACCTGATGTTACCGGACGAGTTGGGTCAATCTGGTGGCACAGTTCCACAATATCTTTACCAACAGGTCCTCCCGTTTCGTTGCCTACACTATAAATGACCACAGAGGGGTGATTGCGGTCGCGTTTCATCCAATCCGTTAAATCTTTTTTCCACCATTCGAAAAAATGGTGAGCCCCATAATCATTTTTAGCTTTCTTTTTCCATCCATCGAATATTTCATCCATCACGAGCATTCCAATTTCATCACACATGTCATAAAACTTTGGTGTTTGAGGATTATGTGCGGTTCGAATCGCATTACAACCCATGCCTTTCAATTGCTCAATTCTAAAACGAAGTATTTTATCCGGAACTGCTGTTCCTAATGCACCGGCATCCTGGTGGTTGCAAACCCCTTGCAGTTTAATATTCTCACCGTTCAGCCACATCCCGGTTTCAGGAACCCATTCAATATCACGAACTCCAAAGCGGGTTTCTATGATATCAATCAGCTGGCTGCCCTTCCAAACTTCACTGACCGCTGTATATAAATATGGATTTTTGGGAGACCACCGGTTTGCATCCTTGATTTGAATATCCTGACTTAGTTGCGATTTTTTTTCTGTGGCGATCTTCACTTTATCAGAAACACTTAAAACTTCGAGTCCCTGCGCATTCAGAATGCGTGTTTTTAAGATGACTTTAGCGGCTTTTTCTGATTGATTGACTATTTCGGTGGAGATATGAACCTGGTTATTTTGTGTTTTGATAAATATTCCGCCTTCACGTTCAATATGAACAGGTTCCATCACTTCAATCCAGGTATCGGTATAAATGCCGCTTCCGGTATACCACCTTGCCGAGGGTTGCAGACTATTATCCACCCGAACTGCAAAATTTATTTGTTTCGAAGTGTTAACGATATCACTAATGTCATAAGAAAAGGAACTCCATCCGTAAGGACGAGTGCCTAGTTTTTGACCATTAGCCCATACCGAGCTGTTCATAAAAACCCCGTCAAACAATATTTTAATTACTTTTCCTTTCCAGTGCGAAGGAATATCTATTGTTTTACGATAGTATCCGGTTCCGGCTGGCAGATAGCCACATGTACCTCCCATAGGATTAGATTCATCGTATTCTCCTTCGATGGACCAATCGTGTGGTAAATCTAATTTTCGCCAATTACTATGGTCGTATTCAGCTGTTTTGTATGCTGAAATATCATCTTGAATAAAATACCAATCATCGTTGAAATTCATTTTCTTTTGATTGGGTTGGCTATAACCAACAAGTGGTGCAAGAAGGACCAAGAAAAAACAAATATTTATTTTCATAGAGTTGTTAATTAAAATGATTTCCCGTTTATACATTTCAAACTTCATCCTAAAACGGAGTAATCACATAACCCCAGCTATATTCCCTCCTTAGCAATTGATAGATTAAATGAGGCGTTGCTCCCCAACTGGTGTCTCCACCAATACCGGCCATACCGTAATCCAGGTTTAATATGATGTAATCTCGTTTTTTCATGTCAAACTGATGACGGGGTTGCTTTTTAACTTCATTACCATAGTCATCATGCTCGTAATATTGAGCCTGTATACAGAACTGGTTTTTGGCCCGGATTTTTAAGCCATGATTGCCATCGCTTAAGGTCATCCATTTTACTCCCATTCTATAACCATTTGATTGCGGGCGGATGTATGGATAATACATTTCATCAATAGTTGATTGGTATGTCCCCATAAAAGCACTGGTATAACGGTCGGCATAATTTTCGTGAGGGCCACGACCATACCATTCTGTTTGCGCAAATTCTTTGTTGAGCCTTAATTGAGATCCAACGCGAGGAATACTAACCGTTTTTCTGTTAGGATCAAAAAGAATATAATGATCAACCTGGATAATGCCTTCTCCATTTATTTTGTAGGTGGAGATAAAATCGCCAAAAACATCGTCCATACGTTTGGTAACAATAAATGTAATTAGCCCTTTTTCTTCTTTTACATCGATATGACTCACGTTAGCTTTAGCGCTTTGTTCTTTCCATATGCCCAGCTTTTTCACCATGCCAAAACCATAGTCGTTGTCAACCGGTACGCGCCAAAAATCGGGTTGAGGACCTTCTTTAATATATTCTTTTCCGTTTACGGTAAGGTTTATAAATGTTCCTTTTGCTTTATCAAAAATCAGGGATGAGGATTCAGTGGAGATATTCCATCCCTCTTCTGTTTCTTTAACTTTTAGTTTGCCGCTGGCCGCCATGTCTTCAGAAGAAGAGGCTTTGGCTATTTGTATTTGCTCTTTGGCCACCTCATGTCCTTTTTTCAATAAACCATCATCCTTTTTTAATACAAAAGAAAAGTTGATATGTACATCTTTGTTTTCCGTTTTTGGCAATTCAACAGCAACTGCTTTTGCCGATTGTGGGGCAATATCTAGGTCGGTAATCGTTGTCGATTCCGCAATTTTACCATCAATTAAAACAGAAATATTCAAGTTGTAATTGTTCAGGTTCGAAAAGAAAAATTTGTTTTTCACAAAAAACTCACCTCTTTTGTGGCCTTTAAGAACAGAGATGTTTTGGTATACTTTTTTAACCTCGTTAATATGTGGATTAGGTTTACGAACAGGAGAAACTAAACCGTTTAAGCAGAAATTGTTGTCATTACGAGTTCCCGGTTTTTCAAGGTCGCCACCATAAGCAAAATAATCGTTGCCATTTTTATCCTTCGCCAGTATACCCTGATCCACCCAGTCCCAGATACACCCCCCCTGCAATGAAGGATACTCTTCAATCAAGTCCCAGTAATCCTGCAGGTTACCCACGCTGTTGCCCATGGCATGCGCATATTCGCATTGTATCAGTGGACGGTAAATGTCAATTTGGCGTGCGTAATTTTCTATTTCGTCCATTGTTGCATACATCGGGCATACAATATCGGTATGCGCTTTATTATCGGCTTGCTCAAATTGCACGGGACGGCTGTCATGTTCCTTTAACCATTGGTATGCTTTTACGAAGTTAACACCATCACCTGCTTCGTTTCCTAACGACCAAATAATGATGGAAGGGTGGTTCTTGTCGCGTTTGTACATACGCTCTATTCTGTCCAGGTGTGGTTTTTCCCAGGCTGGATCATCTGCAATATGATAATCGTAAGGAGCTTGCAGCGCAGCACCTAAACCATGCGATTCTATGTTGGCTTCGTTAATCACGTATAAACCATATTTGTCGCACAAGTCGTACCAATAAGGATCGGTAGGGTAATGGCAGGTTCTGACCGTGTTGATGTTAAATTCTTTCATCAAACGAATATCCTGTTCCATTAGTTCCTTGCTGATATAATGGCCGGTTACCGGGTCGTGTTCATGGCGGTTAACGCCTTTAACCAAAACAGGTTGCCCGTTCACTAAAAGTTGGCTGTTTTTAATTTCTACCGTTCTAAAGCCAATGTTTTTTCCGAAAGTTTCAATCAACTTATCGTTCTCGTCTTTTAATGAAATAATTAGGTGATATAAATAAGGACTTTCTGCCGACCATTTTTTTACATTGTTGATATTATTGTTGAAAACGGCCTTTGCTTGATAACCTTTAGTCTTTAAAGTGATGGATGAATTGGCAATGGTTTTATCTCCATCCATTAATTGAAATTCAGCTTTAACCGGGGTGTTTTTTTCTTGAGATTGAACATCTAAATCTAAGGAAAATATACCATTGACGTAGTTCTGGTCTAAACCTGCAGAAACTTTAAAATCTTTAACTCTCGTTTTAGGCGTGGCATAAACATAAACATCACGTTCAATACCACTGATACGCCAAAAATCCTGACATTCCAAAAACGAGCCGTCACTCCACCTGTATACCTCAACGGCTAAGGTGTTTCCGCCTTTTTGAACAAATGAGGTAATATCAAATTCGGCCGGTGTCTTAGATCCCTGGCTATAACCTACTTTTTTACCATTTACCCACACGTACATGGCGGACTTTACAGCTCCAAAATGCAGAATCAGATCTTTTCCATCCCAGTTTTCAGGAATTTCAAAATCTCTTCGGTAGGAGCCAACCGGATTTTTATCCTCGGGAATAAAATCAATTACCGGGGGCGTAGGTTTTTTATTAGGGGAAAAGTCAAAAGGGTGATTGAGGTACATGGGCATTCCATATCCCTGTAATTCCCAATTGCCGGGTACGTTGATTTTATCCCATCCGGTAACATCAAATTCTGTTTTATAGAAATCAATTGGTCTGCTGGACGGGCCTTCTGAATATTTGAAAGCCCATTTTCCGTTTAAGGATTTATAAAAAGGTGAGTTTGTTAAACTGGTTTTAGTCGCTTCTTCAATAGATGATGCAGGGACAATAATGGATGAAGCCTTTAGTCGGTTTTTCTGCAAAACTTGAATGTTTTTCCAATCTTGGCCATTCATATGTATTGACATACACATTAATACTACAGTTGTCAGTATTCTCAAAAAACGTATCATAAGTAAGTTGTTGAATAGTAATAAATTCGTCTTCAAATATTATAATTACAAACCAATTAGCTTATTAAAGATATCTCTTTGATTATAACTAATCGTTTATTTAAAGATGGTTTACTGTGTTTGAATAATAATTAATAACAATTGAAGGATGTTCAATAAACTACTTGCCTAAGTTTTGGGATAAATAATGGATATTTGTACATTTATCACATCGGGGATTGATAGGTTTTCCAGATAAAAAAAAGATTTGATTTAAGACGCTATAGAAACGAGCAAGAGAAAAATTTTTCGCACATTGTTTTTCCCGGTTTGTCGTTTAGGGTGATTGTTTGCTGAGGCGTTCCGTAGCATTGCAAATGGGTAGGTGGCCGTTGAATTGACCAACGGAAAAGGATGAACACCTTTAGGAATGCAACTTCCGTGAACTAAAGAAAATTTTAACAGATGAAAGTAAAAATACTACTATTTCTACAGTTATTATTATTTAATGCTATGTATGGGCAGGATTATAATAACCTATATTTCGAGCATATTAATAATACACACGGTTTGCTGTCTGATGAGGTATACACCACTGTACAGGATAAAAATGGATTTATCTGGTTTGGCACTGCAGAAGGAATTGTTAGGTTTGACGGGTACGAATTCGAATCGTTTAAAAACCACTATCATCTGGGTAAATTGTATGGAATAGTTATTACATCCATTCATGTTGACAAGCAGGGAAATTATCTGGTTACGACAGACGATGGTTTTTATGCTTTTAACAGGTTTTTTGAGCCCATATTGCAGTTTGCAGAAAAGTATTTTAAGGGAGTGAAACTCAATAACGTTATCAAAGCATCTGATGGTACAATTTATATGTGCTCGCAAACAGGATTTTATATTATCGATGAGGAAAGTAACTCAGTATCTGTTGTACGACCCTCAAAGACTATGAATATTAGCAATAACAATACAAAACAAATAGTTGAAGATCATAAAGGGCAAATATGGGTAACATCATGGAGTAACAACTTATTGAAACTAAATAAGGATAAAAAATCTTTCACCAATTTTCCATTGTTCAATCCTTCAGAAAAGGCTGGTTATGATTTGGCTACCAACGCCTTATTTATAGATAACAGAGGTTATTTGTGGGTCGGGAGTTGGGATAGAGGATTATTTGTGTTAGATATTTCTGGTGACAGTGTTAATGTGATTAAAACATTTGAGCACGATGGAAATAATCCTAATTCTATCCCGGGTGATATTATTTTAACCATATGTGAAGATAGTTATAACAATATATGGATTGGCACTCCCTATGGCTTATCAATAATTCAATATCCTTTAAGCAAAAGCCATAAAATTGTAAACTATACCCCTGAAGATAAAAATGGATCTGTTTCCAGCACTATAATCAATTCTGTTTTTAATGATAACTCCAACATCTTGTGGGTAGCCACTAAAGGAGGTGGAGTTGAAAAGCTAATAATTGAGAGGAATAAGTTTGAGCATTTGAAAATACCTAATTTATTTCCTCAAAGAAGAAATCAAGCGGTGCACACCTTTGAAATCGATCATAAAGGAAGGTTATTGGCAGGAGTGCTGAGCATAGGTTTTGTTGTTTACGACATGAACAAGAAAGAGTTTAAGCATTATCAGGATATTCCTGAATACAAAATATTGGATGATTTTATCAACCTAAATACAGTCAAGGATTTTATGTGGGACAGAGATTCTTTATTATGGATTGGTACCAGGTATAATGGGTTGGTTTTATTGGATGTGAAGAAAAAAACAGTTCAGGTTCTCCGTAATAGACTAAAAAGACAACAGTATAGGGGAAGAAAGGTGAATGTTTTACATCCTTTGCAAAACGGATCGGTATTGGTAGGGACCGAGGATTGTTTAAACTTATTAATAAAAGGGAAAAACAATAATTGGAATAGCAGATATATTGACTTAAGAGAGGCAGCAGGTGTTAGTTCGGCTAGTTTTTCTATTTCGGGGATAGTCTCCATTGACGGTAAAAATGTATTGGTCGCTTCTGAGTTGTATGGCTTATATAAACTCTCTTTTAATAAGGGTAAGGTTGATGTGAAAAAATGGGGTCAGTTCGAAGATAAGATAGTAACCTTGTTTAAAGATAACCGCGGTAAAATTTGGATTGGTACAAAAGGCAGCGGTCTAAAATATATCAACCCGAACAGTACTGAAATCTTAAGTCCGAACCCTGAAACCAATATTATTGGAGATGTGATATACGGGGTCAACCAGGATAAATACGATAATATTTGGGTGACAACGAATCAGGGTGTTTCGAAAATCTGGACACAACAACCAGAATTGTCGTCTGAAAGTTATTTTTACCGGGATGGGTTGCAAGGCAATGTATTTTTGCCACGTTCTTTTTATAAAGATAAGGAAGGAAGGTTTTACGTTGGAGGATATAATGGTTTCAATATTTTTGAGCCACACCGTATAAAGTCGGATAATGTTAAGGCACCTGTGGCCATCACCGATATATTGATAGAGGGTGAACAATTAAGCCTATCCGGCTTAAAAGATAGTGTATTGCATATGGATCATTTACGAAATGATTTATCCATTTCTTTTTCATCATTGAGTTATACTTTCCCGGAGGCAAATCAATATGCTTATAAAATTAAAGGACTGGATAAGGATTGGAAATATGCAAATTCAAAAATGCGCAGTGCGAATTACAGCAACATCCCGGCAGGAGAATACACTTTTGTTTTAAAAGGATCCAATAGTCAGGGCGTATGGAATGAAGATGCGGTGAAATTAAGCATTTCAGTAGACAGGGCTCCTTATAAATCATGGTGGGCTATAAGTTTGTATGTTGTATTTATTGGGTTGTTAGCCTTATTTATTTTCCGACAGAGGTTACGTATTGAACGAGCTAAACAAAATATGGAGTTGGAGCAAGTGGCCAGGATCAAATCGGAAAAATTAAATCAGTATAAGTTAAGTTTCTTTACCAATATATCGCACGAGTTATTAACACCTATTTCCATATTAGCTACATCGTTATATAATATAAAAGAGCAAAAAGAATATAGGGAAGATACTGTTTCGGTAATGGAGCGAAGTATAGCCGGTTTGGAAAGGTTAATCAAACAGTTGCTTACCTTTAGAAAGGTGGAAACCAACAGTATGAAAGTAAGTATGGCCCATGAAAACGTTAGCGAGATAGTTAACAATTGTGTTAAAGACTTTAAGCCAGTTGCGGATAAAAAAAATATAAGTATTGCCATAAAAATTGAAGATGGGATTGAAGGTAAAATAGATAAAGAAAAATGGGAATTGATTATTCGTAACTTACTTTCAAATGCCATTAAATATACCCCGCAAAAAGGTAATATATGGCTTACGCTGTCAAAATCAGATGCCGCCAATGTAAACATTATAGTTAAAGATTCGGGTTGTGGTATACCGCAAGATGCCTTGCCGTACTTATTTGATCGTTTTTATAGGGTCAAAAGTAAAGCAAGTACTAAGTCCGAAGGTATAGGGATCGGTTTGAACCTGACCAAGAGTTTGATCGACATTTTAAAAGGAACCATAGATGTTGAAAGTAAAGAAGGGCAAGGCGCTTTATTTACAGTTGTTTTGCCTATTGACGGTAGCTATGAAAAGGACTTTGCCAATAATGATGTTGAAAAAATAAAAGGTGATGAAGTTAGCACAGTAGTAGATACTGATTTTGAAAATGAACAGGACAGTATATACGAAGAACGGAAAGTTGACCTGACAGGTAAAACCATTCTTTTGGTGGAGGACAATGATGAATTCAGGCAATCGCTTAAGGGGGCATTGGCGTCAAAGTATAAAATACTGGAAGCCGAAGACGGAAAGAAAGGTATTCAGATTGCTGAAAAAGAAGAAATCGATCTGGTTATATCGGATGTAATGATGCCCAATATGAGCGGGCATGAGTTATGCCAGGCGTTAAAAACCAATATCAATACCAGCCATATTCCGGTTATATTATTAACGGCTAAAGTAGGCGATGAGAACAGGTTGGCAGGTTATCAGTCAGGTGCTAATTCTTACCTCGAAAAACCAGTGAACATGAAACTGTTGTTGGTTCGTATTCAGGCCTTATTAATGAATTTTCAAAATCAACGTGAAAAAACAGCAGTGAGTTTAAATCTTGAGCCTGAAAATGTGACTATTACCCCATTAGATGAGGAATTTTTTAATAAGGCAAAAAAGATTGTGGAGGATAATATTTCAGATGCAGAATATTCAATTAAAGATTTTGCCAAGGAGCTGGGAGTAAGTAATTCCATGTTGTACCGAAAAATGAAAAACCTGGCCAGTTGTTCCCCGAGTGAATTTGTTCGAAACATACGTTTGCGTCGTGCTGCGCAATTGTTTGATAATAAGACTTTTCAGATTTCGGAAGTAGCTTATAAATGTGGTTTTAACGATTTAAGTTATTTTGGAGTCTGCTTTAAAAAGATGTATGGTGTAACACCTACTCAATATCAGGAAGGTAAGAGAAAAGATAACTAATGATTAGTAGGTAATTAGGATTTATTCATACGTGTGAATGATTTGAAACGGTTCTGTGTATAACGGAGCCGTTTTTTTTGAGATTAATATTGATTAAGGATAGTGATCATATAATATTAAATCAACAACTTTTAAAGTTTATAAAGAAAAACTATTGATTCGTTAAAAGAATAATGCCACTTACCTAAGTTTATATCCTATCTATACATTCATGTCTTAATAAAAATATATGGCAAATCATTCATTGTAATATGAGATATCATTCTTCCCTTTTGTTAATGGGTTGAAAAATAGCATCATATATAAATGAAATATGACTCTTAGCAATTGCATTTTGACAGAGAATAAAGTTTGCCACTTGTGTATACTTTTGTTAAAAGATGTTTTATTTATATTAACGACAAATCAAAATCGTCTATGCAAAAAATTGGAATAATTATTTTTTTGTGCTTGTTAACAACAATGGGTTGGGCGCAAAAAAAACTGGTAACAGGACAGGTTTATGATGACGAAGGGCCGGTGCCAGGTGCTTCTGTTGTGGTAAAGGGTTCTGAAAGCACTCAGTTGGTGGGTACTATTACAGACTTTGATGGTAACTTTTCAATTAGGGTGAATCCTGATGATGTTTTGGTTATATCTTTTATTGGGTATATAACGCAAGAAATCGCAGTTGGGGAACAAATGACGCTGAATATTGCGTTAAAGAGTGAAACTACACAACTGGAGGATGTGGTGGTAGTAGGTTATGGTGTACAGCAGAAAGCCTCTATGGTGGGTGCTATTTCTCAGGCAAAAGGCGAAGAGCTTTTAAAGGTGGGAAATGTAAACACGGTAACAGAAGCCCTACAAGGTATGATGCCTGGTGTAACTTCTATCTCAAGCGGTACCGGTAAGCCGGGAGCTGATGCAGGTAGTATTCTTATTCGTGGTGTGGCCTCCTGGCAGGGGAATACTCCGTTAGTATTAGTGGATGGAGTAGAACGAGATATGAATGATGTGGATCCTAATGAGATCGAAAGTGTATCTGTATTAAAAGATGCATCGGCTACTGCTGTATTCGGTGTTAAAGGAGCTAACGGCGTTATTTTGATCACCACAAAACGTGGTACTATTTCTAAGCCCCAAGTAGGTTTTTCTGCCAATTTTGGATTAAAACAACCTACGGCTTCTCCTGAGTATGCCGATTATATCACATCTATGGAGATGTGGAATGAGGCTGTAGCCAATGACCAGTTGTGGGATGAGCTTATTCCGGAGTATAAGATTGATGCCTGGAAGAACGCCTATGCCACTGGCAATTATGGCCCTAACAATGATTACTTCCCAGATGTGGACTGGTGGGACCAGATTATCAAGAAAGTGGGTTACCAACAACAATACAATGTAAACGTGCGTGGAGGTACTAACTTTATGAAATACTTTGCGTCATTAGGCTACTTGCATGATGGTGATGTTTATAAAGGTCAGGAGAATGCCGATTTTGACCCCTCATTTAGTTACAAACGTTATAACTGGCGTGTAAACCTCGACCTTAATTTAACCAAGACAACCGTTTTCTCTGCTAATATGGCCGGAAAACTAGGCTACCGTCATCAGCCGGGTTACCGTATCGATGGTGGTGGTGAAGATGGTTATGGACAAGAGCAGTTCTTTAATGCGCTATACACTGCGAGCCGTAACCAATATCCTGCCACATGGTCAAACGGCACCTATGCTGCCGACCAAGGAGGAGGTGGTAACCCAATTGTTGCACTTAACACAGGTGGAGAACGTGAATACAAATATTTCCAGGGATTTTTGGATTTTAAATTAAAACAGAAGCTGGATTTCATTACCAAAGGTTTGAGCGCGAAAGCTTCCTTTTCGTATACCAGTAGTTCCGACTGGGAGTCTTCCATAACCGCAGGTGGTTGGTCATTCTCTTCTAACGCGATCTTATATAGCCGCTCTTACGACTATGCTAACCCTAACGAAGATGGTACGCTGCCGTTGATATTAGAGTCGCGTTGGCCTGGTGAAGAGTCGCGTCTTGGACCAGTGTCTGCTAGTTATGACAACTTTAAAAGTTATAATAAGAAAATTTATTATGAAATGGCCTTGAACTATAACCGTACTTTTGGTAATCACAAAGTAACTGGTTTGGCGCTGTTTAGTCGTCGCGAACGCAAGCCGGGGTCTTATGAGGTGCAGTACCGTCAGGAGGACTGGGTAGGTCGTGTAACTTATGGTTTTAAAGATCGTTACTTGTTAGAGGCAAATGGATCCTATAATGGATCAGAGGCTTTTGCTCCCGGACTTCGCTTTGGTTTCTTTTATTCCGGGTCACTGGGATGGCGTATATCCGAAGAACCTTTTGTGAAGAATATTGCCGGTAATTGGTTAGACAACCTAAAAGTACGTTACTCTTATGGTACTTCAGGTTTAGATGGTAGTAGCCGTTTCTTATACTTACAAGATTATAGCACAGCTAGAAGCAGTAACTATTGGCGCGGTGGTGTATATTTTGGAAATACAGAAACCAATCTACAATCCCCTCTTTATCGCGAGGGCGATGCAGCCAACGATTTGGCCACCTGGGAAACTTCCATCAAACAGAATTTAGGTTTCGAATTTGGTGTCATAAATAAGTTATCGGGTACATTGGATCTATACAACGAAAAACGTGAAGATATTTTAATGGACGTTTGGGCGCCACTATGGTATTTGCCTACAGGCAGCACGGCTACCGGAAATATTGGAGAAACCAAGAACCATGGGCTCGAGGTTGAATTGAAATGGAACGATAGAATAAGTGAGAACCTGAACTATTGGATTAGCGGAAATACTTCCATTAACGAAAACCGCATTGTATATCGTAATGATGGTGTAAATACGGCTGACCACCTACGACAAGCGGGTAAACCTATTAATTGGACTTCTACTTATATGAATAATGGTTATTATTCCAGTCTGGATGATATTTATAATTATACAACAGCAACCAGCTATGCCGAACAGTCCAAGTTAGTTCCGGGCGATCAGCTCTATGTGGATTACAATGGCGACGGTGTAATTACCGGTGATGATAAGGTGGTGACCGAAGATGTGAAATACCCTTTGAACACGTATACGATTTCAGGTGGTTTATCCTACAAAGGATGGGCATGTAGTATCCGTTTCTATGGCGTATCTAATGTAAGCAAGGTCGTTCCGAATTATATCCTCTACGATAACTTAGGTGGTGATGGTGGCGTTTACTCGGCAAGCCCTGATGTGACCGGACGTTGGACGGTGGATAATCAGGATAATGCCGTTAAGCCTGCCTTCCATACTGCCCAATACCGCGGTTACAGCCAAAAAGAAAGTACTTATTCTTTTCGCGATGCTTCCTACTGGCGTTTGAAGAATGTTGAGTTGAGTTATAGCTTTAATAAAAAAGCGTTGAAAAAATATAAAATGAGTAAACTACAGCTATATGTGAATGGTAATAACTTAATGACATTTACAGACCTGGATGATCGCTTAGATCCGGAGGCGTCTGCATTAGGTGTATTCCCAATGGTAAAACGTTATAACCTGGGTATTAGAGCTTCGTTTTAAACGAAAGTTGTTGGTTAACTTTTAAAATTTAAAAGATGAAACGAATATATAAAATAATGTTTGTCCTTTTAATAGCTTCACTTACCGCATGTGAAGATTATCTGGACATGGTACCATCTCAGGATTTTAGTGAAGAAGATGTGTACGAAACGTACTATACGGCTCAGAGTTATTTAGATAACTGCTACCGGGCTTTATATGATTTTTCCGGAGCTACGGCCGGTGGAATGGGAGTAAAGCAAATTGAAACCATTACCGATAATGCCTGTACGCAAAGCCCCAACGCTGCTTTTAATCTGGGAGATTGGTACAATAAGAGTGGTATGCAGGAAGTGGGTTGGAACTTGACCAAGCAAAATGGCGATAATGCCACGGGTTCTGGTTTACCTATTTACAATGCTTCTTTCTGTTTGCGTATTGCCAACAACCTGATTGACAATATTGAGTCGATACCTGCTGTTGGTGCCACCCAAGACCAGAAAGACTGGTTAATGGGACAGGCTTATTTTTTCCGCGCCTGGTATTACTTTGAGTGGATTCGTCGATTAGGGGGGATGCCGGCGGTAAATAAAGTGTATGCAGGTGGTGACGATCTTGACTTACCACGTCAATCGTATAAGAAATGTTCAGAAGATATTATTGCAGACCTGGATATGGCAATTGGTTTGTTACCCCACGAATGGCCGGATGTGGATCAGGGACGTCTGGAAAAATGTTCGGCGCACGCCCTTAAAGGTATGGTGGCACTCTATGCCGCCAGTCCTTTGATGCAGAATAGTGTGGATGAGCTTGTAGAAAGAGATGATTATGACCTGGATTGGGCTACCCGTGCAGCGCAGTATTCTGCTACCGCTTTAGATTATTTACAAACGAATCGTCCATCTAAAATGATGTTTGATCCTACTGGTTTGTCTGAAGAGGAAAGAGATAGCTTATATACAGAAATATTTTATCACCTGAACTACATTGGTAAAGAGTCACTTTTCTGTCGTAGCAGTAATGGGCTTACAGCCGGTGGTAATGCCCGCGACCGTGAGGCTGACCTTTCTATGCTATACCAAAGTCTTCGTGTATCCGGTCGTTCAGGTTCCTGGGGTTTCTTATGTAGTATGCCTACTCAAAATTTTGTGGATGCATTCGAAATGGCTGATGGTACTGCATTCGATTGGAACAACCCGGAACATGTGGCTAATCCTTATAAGAATCGTGATCCTCGCTTTTATAATTTCATTATTTACGCTGGTCGTCAGTGGGGGAAAGTAGGTCATCCGGGAACACATGATTTAACTGCTTTTAATGCCAAAGTACCAAGACATGGTGATTACTATTTTGAACCCTGGAAAGCCAGTGATGATTTAGGTGGCGGATGGGGAATGGATAATGCCTATTCTTCTTATAATAAGACCATTCCAAGCGGTTATATGTTTAAGAAATTTTGGTGGAAAGAA
The DNA here is from genome assembly GCF_050589685.1 of Saccharicrinis sp. 156. Classification (NCBI taxonomy): domain Bacteria; kingdom Pseudomonadati; phylum Bacteroidota; class Bacteroidia; order Marinilabiliales; family Marinilabiliaceae; genus Saccharicrinis; species Saccharicrinis sp. 156. The sequence goes on along the minus strand of NZ_JBNGOS010000001.1, from coordinate 70,767 downwards.
GCTTATGGGCAGGTAGGCCAGAACCCTGATGGTTTTGGTACTTATCATTATAATGCAGAATTTATTCGAACTACGGGTGTATGGTTAGATTTAGCAGAAGCCTTAAACGAAGTAGCAGGCCCTACTGGAGCTGTTAATGGAGCAACAGGTTATACAGCATTGGATTGTATTAACAAAGTGAGAGCTAAAGCGGGTATGCCGGAGATTACAACTCCGGGATCTAAGGAAGAATTCCGCGATAGGATAAGAAATGAACGTCGTATTGAATTGAGTTATGAATATCACCGTTGGTTCGATATTCGTCGTTGGATGTTGTTTGACGATTTATTTAATGAAACCTATCCAATTAAGGGTATGAGTACAACGCTTATTGCGACTGACGGTACAAAAAATCAGGAAAACTGGACATACGAATACGAGGTAAAAGATATCCAGAATTCGTTACGTGGTTATACTTTAAGAAACTACTGGTACCCTATTCCTCAATCGCATTTGGATCGTTTATATAATATTCAACAAAATCCGGGATGGTAAAACATCATTTTTTAATGATTGCTTTACTAAAAACGCAATATGAAATAATATGAAAACAAAAAGATTTTTAAGATATTTAACGGTGGTTTTGTTAGCTCTGGTGCTTGTGTTTCCATTTGGCGAAATAACAGCCCAGAAAAAGAAAACCAAACTTACAGAAGTGAGTTCCAGAGTGGAAGACGCCTCCGGAAATGCCATTAGTGGTGCTACAATTTACGCGAGCGAAGGAGCTGTGATAGTAAAGTCGGATACGGAAGGTAAATTTACTACAAAAGCCGTACAAGGTACTGTAATACTTATAGAGGCAACAGGTTATGCAGCTGCTAGCTGGGATTTATCAAAAGATCCTACAATGGCCAAGATCGTATTGAAGGATATTCCTTTAAAAATGGGTGTCAAAGATATGGTGAATCTGCCTTTGGAGCATCAGGTGAGCCAGCGCAACCTGGTGGGAGCGGTATCTAAGATTGAAGGTCGCGACCTGGAAAGTTATGCGGATCCTTTATTGAGGAATTCGCTTCAGGGGATGGCAGCCGGCCTTAATGTTATTATGACGTCCGGAGGTATGGCCAATAACCCTGCCAGTGTATATGTGCGGGGATTATCGCGTAACGGAACAAACGGACCCATCTATATCGTAGATGGAATCGAAAGGAGTTTTGATGATATTAACGCAGAAGAGGTAGAAACCATTGAAATTTTAAAAGATGCGACCGCCAAGATTCTTTATGGTTCCCGTGCTGCTAATGGGGTAATACTATTAACCACACGCCGCGGAGAAGCCCACAAACGCGTTATTGATGCTAAGGTGGATTTTGGAGCAGGGCTAACAACACGTATGCCTGAGTTTATTAATTCAGCTGACTATGCCACCTTGTATAACGAAGCCCGTGCCAATGATGGCTTGACACCTCTATATTCAAGCCAGGATATTGCCAATTATAAAAACAGTACCGGAGAAAATGATTTATTGTATCCGAATGCTGATTATTACGATTATTTTTTGCGCGATTATAATACGTATAGCAAAGCTACTTTGAATGTGTCTGGTGGCAATAAAAATGCCCAATATGCTTTTATGGCAGGTTATATGGGATATGGAGGTCTACAGAAATTAGGACCTGAGCCTCGACAAGATCGATTTAATATCCGTATGAATTTGGATATGGATATTACAAGTGACATTTCGGCTTTTATTAATATGTCAGCCATTATCGACTCCTGGAAATATGGTGGTTTGGATCATTCATCTACTTTCGACGCATTGAGCTCACATCGCCCCAATGAATACCCATTTGTTATCGGTGAAGAGTACATTAAGGCTACGGATGATGGTGTGCCTGCCTATGGTGCCAGTTATCAATACGCGGGTAATTTATTGGCAAGCATGGAAAATCAGGGTAATGGTAATGACCAGTTTATCAACCAGCAAATGACAACCGGTTTTAATTTTGATTTGGCTGATATTACCGAAGGACTGGAAGCTAGTGTATCGATAGCGTTTGATAATTATTTTTACGGTAAGCAGGTGATAGCTCCCAAAGCGGCCACTTATATACCTGTGGTGGACTATGGAACGCTTGCAGAAGATGGCGCTCCGGTAGTGGGTTTTCAATTGGCAAGAGCCGGAGTCACCGATACGAATTACAACCTGAATAGCAAGAGCACCCTTAGAACGACAGCTATGAATGCTAAAGTGGGGTACGAGAAAGAGTTGGGAGTAGGTATGCTGAACGCTTCTGCAGGTTTCTTTTATTACTTAGCTGAAGTGGCCGGTTCATCTCAAAACATTGAGAATGACAATTTATTTTTAAGAGCAAATTACAGTATCAATAACAAATATGTTATTGAGGGATCCCTTTCGTATATGGGAAGTAACCGTTTTATTGAGAGTAAACGTAATTACTTATCACAAGCGATCGGTGCTGCCTGGATATTGTCGGAAGAATCGTTTATGGACGTGGACGCTATCGATTATTTAAAAGTAAAAGCCAGTTTTGGTATATTGGGTTACGACCTGGCTACTGCACACTATCTATATGAAAACCGATGGAGTGGTAATGGTTCGCATTCTTTTGGTGAGAAGAATTCCGGGGATTCACCGGGTAAGGTATCACTTAATTCATGGGGTAACCCGGATTTGGAATGGGAAAAGTCTCGCGAAATTAACGTGGGTATAGAAGGTTTGGCTTTTAACCGCCACTTGTCTTTTGAAGTAAACTACTTTAACGAGTACCGTTACGATATGATCGATCAGGTAGATGAGCAATATGCTGCTATGTTTGGGCCTTTTAAATATTATACAAATTATCAAGAAGTGACCAATAATGGGGTAGAGTTGGATATTGATTTTATGAATACGGTTGGGGATTTTTCTTACCGTGTTGGCGCTAATCTTACTTATTCAAAAAACAAGTTTACAGTAAAAGATGAGGTGGCCTACTCAGATGACCGAACTACTGAAGGTCGTCCAACAAGCGTAATAATGGGTTATGAGTCTCTTGGCTTATTTGGTAAGGATGTGGCTTTGGAAGGTGCACCCAAACAATTATTTGGCCCATATGGCGAAGGTGATATAGCTTATAAAGATCAGAATGGAGATGGTATGATTGATGGTCTGGATCAAGTAGAACTTGGTTTAAATACACCAACTACCTTTATTGGTATAGATGTAGAACTGAAATATAAAAACTGGGGATTATATGCTTTGGGTACGGCCTCTTTGGGTGGAATGAAGACCTTAAGTAATACCTACTACCGCAACAATGGTGAAAGCAAGTACTCTACATTAGCGTATGATGCTTATCATCCTACCCGTAACCCTAACGGAACTCAACCTAGTTTGACGACTACCGCTGGGGCTAACAATACGGAGACTTCTGATTTCTGGACGCAAAGTGGTGACTTTTTCCGCTTGAAAAATGTGGAACTGAGCTATACGCTTGATTTTGCACCAGGCAGTGTGGTGAAGAAATCCAAATTTTTTGTGCGCGGTAACAACCTGTTGGTACTTTCTGATATTGAAGACTTAGACCCGGAAGCACCTAATGGTGGAGTGACTAATTATCCTGTAATACGTATGGTAACAGGTGGAGTGTCTGTTTCTTTTTAATGGATGAATAATGAAAAAAGAATATAAAATGAAAACGATTAGATATATACTTGGACTGCTTACCCTGGTGAGCATACTGTCCTCATGCGGGGATGATTATCTGGATCCTAAAGTGACCACACCTTATGGTGATGAATTTGCTTACACGCTGCCAGGACCGGTTGAAGGATTTTTAACGAATGCTTATGGCGCTATTCCCGGTCAGATAGACCACTATAGTGGTGACTTCTTAGACGCCGCTACGGGCGATGCAGTTACTAACCAATATGGTTCGGGTGTTTATGCCCTTGGGGGTGGGAAAATGTCAAGCGTAAGCAATCCGATCGGGATTTGGGATGCTGCTTATTCCAGTTTTCAATGGATACATTTATTTCAGGAAAAATCGGCAGACACAGCTACTGTGAAATGGTGGATTTCGGATGATGTTAAAGATGCCACCGAACGTACAAGATTATTGGGTGAGTCTTATTTCCTACGTGCATACTGGGGAATGGAATTGCTAAGAGTGTATGGTGGTGTTGCCGAATCAGGAGAGGTACTTGGATATCCAATAGTTACCAAATTTGTTACGGAAGACCAGAAAGAAGAAGTTTTGAATATGCCGCGTAATACCTACGAAGAGTGTGTGCTGCAAATTCTGGAAGACTGTGACAGCGCTATTTCTATTCTTCCTATGGCATATAGCGGAGATGATGTAATTTTAGGTAAAGCGCATATAGGCCGTGCCACGGCTGCAGCTGCTTACGTGTTGAAAAGTCGTGTTGCAACCATTGCGGCCAGTCCGGCGTACAACACTACCAATGATCTGACTAAATGGGAACGTGCTGCTGTATTAAGCCAGGAAGCTATTGATCAGGCTAATATAAGTTATACTGCACTAACCTATACTGCGGTTACAACACCTAATTTAGCAACAACGCCTAAAGACTACTTGTTCCGCAGGTATCACAACAATAACTCTTTAGAAAATCGCAACTTGCCACCTGCATTCTGGGGGAATGGTCGTACCAATCCATCGCAAAACCTGGTGGATGCATTTCCAATGGACAACGGTTATCCGATTACCGATCCAGCTTCAGGTTATGATCCTCAGGATCCTTTTTCAGGCCGTGATCCGCGTCTGCGAAATACCGTGATTTATAACGGAACAAATGTAGAAACAGGCGGCAGAGGATTAGAAGTGGCTGAAACAGTAGCTGAATATATTGTTTTGGAAGCAGATACCACGGAAGAAGATGATGGTGCCGGTAATATGGTAGAGGTGATTAATATTATTTCCGATACTGTAATTTATCGCAAAGGAATAGACTCTGAAGGATATGATTACCGCGGCTCACGCACAGGTTATTACCTGCGAAAATGGATTTCTGACAAAGCTGATATGCTTACCAATGTCAATCAGAAATTGAACTCAGAGCATATGTACCCCATTATTCGTGGAGCTGAAGCCATTTACAATCTAGCAGAAGCTTCAAACGAAGCTGTTGGTCCAACAGGAATTGTTCCTGGATGTAGCTTGTCAGCTTATGATCTTATCAAATATACCAGAAGCGCGTCAATTGGTTTAGGTTCAACAGATCCTTACCTGGATGCTCAAATGGCAAGTGTTGATGATTTTAGAGCATTGATTCAAAACGAACGCCGTTTAGAGTTTGCGTTTGAAAATCACCGTTACTTTGATCTACGTCGCTGGATGTTGCCTTTAGATGAAACTGTTCGCGGCATGAATGTAACCCGGGATGAAACAGGTGCATACACCTATGAAGGTACCGACCCGACAGATACCGGCAGTTTTATAGAAGTGGAAGAACGTAGCTTTGATTCCGATCGTTACTACTACCATCCATTACCATATGATGAGCTGGCTAAAAATCCAAATCTGGAAAATAACAAAGGCTGGTAAAATAGTTTCAGACAGATATATAAAGCAATTAAAATAGAAAGTTATGAAGATATATAAATTGATATTTGCATCTTTTCTTGTGCTGAGCCTGATGGCTTCTTGCGAAAAATACGAGGATTATGTGAATGACTTTGATTATACCACTGTATACTTCGGAACTCAAAAGCCATTGCGTACCATTGTTGCGTACGACGAAATGGAATTTGAAGTTGGGGTTGCATTAGGAGGTATGAGAGACGACAATGGAACACACTCGGTTAGTTTTGAAGTAGATGAAAATCTTTTAGTTGATATTCCGGAAGCAGCTGGATTTCAACTATTGCCAGAGGAATATTATACCTTAGGTGACGAAAGCAACTTCAATATTATAAAGGATCATATGCGTACGGTTAATGTTTCGTTAAACAAAGGAGCGTTTACGGCTGATCCGTTATCAGTTACCAATACTTATGCACTTCCATTGCGTATTACCAGTGCTTCAGTAGATAGTATCCCGGGAAGTGAGTTGGAGACAGCAACTATTGATTCAAGAGATATTACGATTGTAGTTGTTAAATATATTAGCCCTTATCATGGTACTTATTATTCTAAAGGGGTACAGTATGAATTAGATGGAACAGGAGCTCATGTTGATACGGTAACTTTTACCAATGAAAATTTAAGTCAGAACATGACCAAAGAGTTTACTACACTTGCTTTAAATACCATAAGTACGAATACCATTTCAGCCAATACCAATGGTCAGATTGATCTGACTATTGGTGATGACAATGCAGTAGAAATAGCTACTAGTGTTGTAGCGGTTTCTGATAACAACTCTGTTTATAATGCTGATGATAAAACCATCTATATGGATTATAAATTTGAGAAGTCAGGTACAATGTATCATACGCTGGATACACTAATCCTTCGACAAGCTCCTGAATTGGATTTAAGGTTCGAAGAGTGGTAATTCTTAAAATATAAGGGAAAGTCATAGTGCTTTCCCTTCAATAGAACGTGTATAAAATGAAAATAAATAAATACATATTACAAGGAATTATTGGCCTGATGGCTTTGGGTTTGTTTTCCTGTAATTCTTCACAGACTAATAAAAAGACTGAAGGAGTAAAGGAGAATGTTAAACCTAACATCATATACATACTTGCCGATGATGCCGGATATGGCGATTTGGGATGTTACGGACAAACCAGGTTTGAAACACCCAATCTGGATAAACTGGCCGAAAGAGGTATGCGATTTACGCAGCATTATTCAGGTTCAACGGTTTGTGCACCCAGTCGTTCGTCATTGTTGACAGGACAACATACCGGGCACACGCCCGTGCGCGGAAATAAAGAAGTTAAGCCCGAAGGGCAACACCCTATGCCTTCATCTTCCGTTACTATTGCCGAGGTAATGAAACGGGCAGGTTATGTGACCGGAGCATTCGGAAAATGGGGCTTGGGTTTCCCGGGGTCCGAAGGTGATCCGAACATGCAGGGGTTCGACGAGTTTTACGGCTATAACTGCCAACGTATGGCACACCGTTACTATCCTCCTTACTTATGGCATAATCAGGAAAAAATAGATATGCCGGGTAACGATTGGACAAAAACAGTAACCTATGCGCAGGATGAGATCCAAAAAGAAACCTTGAAATTTATTGAGAATAACAAGGATGAATCTTTCTTCGCCTTTGTTCCAATAGTAATACCACACGCAGAACTAATCGCACCTGACGATTCCATTCTCGCCAAATACGATGGTAAGTTTAATGAAACAGCTTATGAAGGCACGGAAGGGGCTGCGTATGGAGATGATTTTGTCATCCATAAATATTGTCCGCAAGAAAAACCAAGGGCAACTTTTGCGGCCATGATGTATCGCATGGATGTTTATGTGGGTCAGATTGTTACTAAGCTAAAAGAACTGGGTATTGAAGAAAACACAATCGTTATGTTTGCCAGTGATAATGGGCCTCACCAGGAAGGAGGAGCCGATCCTGACTTTTTTAATAGCAATGGAGGCTTAAGAGGGTATAAGCGCGATTTGTACGAAGGTGGTATCCGATCTCCATTTATCGTTTCGTGGCCGGGTACTGTTAAAGCTGGTTCTGTTTCAAACCATATATCCGCTTTCTGGGATGTATTACCAACGTGTGCGGAGTTGGCAGGTGTTCAAGAAACAGTTGAAAACGATGGTATTTCGTTTGTTCCTGAATTGCTTGGTAAAGAACAACCAAAACATGAATATTTGTATTGGGAATTTCATGAAAAAGGAGGTCGTTTAGCGGTAAGAATGGATAACTGGAAGGGAGTGGTATACAATGTAGCCAAACCCAATAAAACTACTTTTGAATTGTTTGATTTAGATAACGATGTTTCTGAACAAACGGATGTTTCGAAGAAGAACCCTGAAGTGGTTAATAAAATCAAGGATATATTGAAGGTAGCTCGCACTGAATCTGATGTTTTTAAATTTAAAGCGGGTACCCTGAGTGGGCATTAAAAATAATTGAGTTACAGAACCAATTCAATTCCACAAAGACACAAAGGCTCTAGGGTACACAAAGGAATAATAGGTGTTTCTATGTGATCTTAGGGCCTTTGTGGTATTTTAATAACAAAATATGATCAAGAGATTTTTATATTTAACACTTACCTTGTTATTGGTAGGTTGTTATGCTAAAATGGAAGACGATAAAAATACTAAAGGTTCGCCAAATGTAGTGCTGATTGTGGTAGACGATCTGGGTTGGACCGATTGTGGTTTTATGGGGAGTACCTACTATGAAACGCCTAACCTGGATAAGCTGGCCCGGGAGAGTATGGTGTTTACCAACGCTTACGCAGGTGCTGCCAATTGTGCTCCCAGTCGTGCTACCTTGATGTCGGGTATGAACTCGCCAAGAACCGGAATTTATACGGTTTCGCCATCTGAGAGAGGAAACAAAAAAAGCAGGAAGCTGATCCCTGTCAAAAACACCAACTTTTTGGGAGATAGCGTATACACCATGGCCGAGATGTTTAAGGATGCTGGTTATGTGACCGGGCATTTTGGTAAATGGCACCTGGGTGAAGATCCATGTACACAAGGCTTCGATGTAAATGTAGGTGGCGGACACGGAGGTCATCCCAAAAGTTACTTTGCTCCCTATCAATACCCTGACTTAGAGGCTCCCGAAGGTGAATATCTCACCGATCGTTTAACCAAAGAAGCACTCACTTTTATTGAGAATAACCAGAAAAACCCATTCTTTTTGTATTTGCCCTTTTATACAGTTCATACCCCTATTCAGGGTAAAGAAGCTATTATTAAGAAATACAAATCTAAAAAAACAACAGAAAGTCACTTTCGTGCTGATTACGCGGCCATGGTGGAGAGTATGGATTATAGTGTAGGCCGCGTTCTGGAAAAAATAGACCATTTAAAACTAGAAAATACCATAATTGTATTTACCTCAGATAACGGAGGGATTTATGCCATCAGCAAACAATTACCGCTCAGAGCCGGAAAAGGAGCTTATTATGAAGGGGGAATACGGGTTCCGTTGGTCATCAAATGGCCAGGAAATGTGAAACCCGGGAAAACAGATATACCAGTATCTAATTTAGATTTTTATCCTACTTTTAAAGAAATAATTGGCGCAAATGTACCACAAAATAAAATTTTAGATGGTGTTAGTTTAAAAAGCCTGTTACTCGAAAACAGGAAAATGGAAGAGCGTCCTTTCTTTTTCCATTTTCCCATATACCTGCAAGCCTATTCCAAAAAGTCAGGAGTCAACCGTGACCCCTTGTTTCGAACACGTCCCGGTACCGCCATCAGGCTTGGAGATTGGAAGATGCTTTATTATTACGAAGATCAACAAACAGAGCTGTTCAACTTAAAGAATGACCTGGGAGAGACGACAAATGTTGCCGGTAAATTCCCGGATAAAGTGCAGGAACTTAAAAAGCTGATGGATAACTGGCTAAAAAATACAAATGCCCTTGTGCCCGCACAAATGAATCCTGATTATGATGAGAACTGGAATAGGGAAATGTTATCCCAACATGCAATTTAAACCTATGAAAGCGGTATCGGGTTTGTTACTTCTATTCACCTTTAACCTTGTTGTCGCTCAATCCCTACAAGAAAAAATTAACTTCAACGAAGACTGGTATTTTCTCCAGCAAGATAATGCAGCTTATAGTTCAGAAAGTTATGACCATAGTGGATGGCGTAAATTAGATTTACCGCACGACTGGTCTATTGAAGGTGAATACGATAAATTTAACCCCATGGGAGGAACATGCGGGTATTTGCCTGCCGGTATTGGTTTCTACCGTAAAACCATCGATGTGCCATCGGAATGGAAAGGAAATAAGGTGAATATAGCTTTTGATGGCGTGTTTATGAACAGTACGGTATGGGCAAACGGTCAAAAGCTGGGAGAACGACCTTATGGATGGATCTCCTTTACCTACGATATTAGCGATATAGTAAGTTCTGCGGACCAAATTACTTTTGCCGTTAGGGCGGATAATGAATTACAACCCTCTGCCAGATGGTACACGGGAAGTGGTATTTATGCCGATACCTGGATTGAAGTGATGAATCCTGTTCATGTGGTGCGTGAGGGAGGTGTTTTTATTAAAACAGATGATAATGTCTTGTCCATTGATACCGAAGTGGTAAACCGCACAGAAAGCAGTGTTTCCCTATCGCTAAAGACCCGTATTTTAAACGATCTGGGTATGGAGGTTGAAAATGTGACCAGCAGCTTAATTTTAAGCACCGCGGAAAACAAAACGTTAAGTCAGGAGATTACAATTGCCAATGCTCACCGTTGGTCGGTCGAAAACCCTTATTTGTATACGGCTGTTAGTGAGGTTTGGCAGGGAAGTGAATTGCTGGATAACGTAGTTACTCGATTCGGGGTTCGTGATGTGCAATGGATACCGGAATCCGGCATGTGGCTTAATGGTGAGAATGTAAAACTGCAGGGGGTATGTAACCACCAGGATGCCGGAGCATTAGGGGCTGCTGTTCCGGATAAAATACTTCGATATCGTATCCAACAGCTCAAAGACATGGGCTGTAATGCCATACGTACAACACACAATCCGCAGACCCCTAAATTTTACGAGATGTGCGACGAGATTGGAATGCTCGTAATGGATGAAATATTCGATGGATGGAAAAAGAAAGCTAAAAATGATTATGGAGCACATCACTTTGCTGATTGTTGGGAGGCCGATGTTACTTCCTGGATTAAACGAGATCGTAATCACCCAAGTATAATCATTTGGAGCGTGGGCAATGAAACCAGTAATACTTCCGGAGGAACAGAAGCACAAGATTTGGTGGCTAAGTGCAAGGGATTGGATCCTACACGCCTGGTTACTTCGGGTCATTCTGGCAGTGCGTATATGGATGTATTAGGTTATAATGGAGCCAGCGAGCGGGTTGATTACTTAAATGATCTGGCCGGAAACACAAAACCAATTGTAGGTACCGAAAATACCCACACTTGGCAGGTTCGTGGTTATTATCGTACAAAAACCTGGTATCGCGATGGCAATAGCAGTTCGGTTTATGCAACAGAAAACCTTACGGATCATGAAATCTTTTACAATGATTTTATGTACAACGAAGATCGTACAGTGGCTAAAAAAGTATTTAATTCGGGTTATGATAATGCTTATGTGCGGTTGAACTCAAGGGGGCATATAGAGCAAGTAAGAGATATTACCCATTATGCCGGTGGTTTCCGTTGGACCGGGTATGATTATATTGGCGAAGCCAGCTATGTTCACGGAGGATGGCCTTTTAAAGCATTTAACGGGGGAGCTATCGATTTAGCCAACTTCGAAAAAGATTTATACTATTTGTATCAGAGTCAGTGGACTGATGAACCCATGGCGCATATTTTACCGCACTGGACACACCCGAAAATGGAGCTGGATACAGAAATACCGGTTTGGGTATATTCTAATTGTGACGAAGTAGAATTGTTTTTGAATGATATACCCCTGGGAAAACAAACACCTGGCGAAACAAGGTTCGATATGCAATGTGAATGGTTGGTGCCTTGGCAGCCAGGCGATCTGAAAGCTGTGGGCTATGTAAATGGTTCGGTTGCAGTTGAAAAAACAGTTGCATCTGCTTTTCGACCAACCCAAAACAGTTTATCCATTGATGGAGTGGAACTGAATGAAACAGGAAAAGATATTGTTCAGGTACGGGTAGAAACGCAGGATTCAATAGGAAACTTTTATCCGCACGGTGAAAACCGCACCTATTTTAAAGTGTTCGGGCCCGGTAGAATTCGTGCTTTGGATAATGGGAGCCCTATTGATGTGGAAAAACACTTTGGTGTTGATAACAGAATCGCATTTTACGGTTTAACACGCGCTTATATCGAATCTACCGGAGAAAGTGGAGATATCAATCTATTGGCCAGTGCTATACTAGGTGAAAAAAAGCAGTTAACCTCCAATTGGGTTTCCATCGATACCCAAATTTTAAATTTAAGAGGAAATACTGTTTCTCCTGATATTAAGGTGTATTACACCATTGATGGTAGTACACCTTCAACTGGTTCAACATTGTACACGGAGAGTTTTGCTGTGCCTTTGGAAACAACAGTTAAGGCATTGGTGATGGTGGATGGAGAAATAGCTTATACTTTAATGGAACGCTTCTCCGAAGACGAAGGTTTTGTGTGGAATGATCCGGCTGCGGGTGAAATACCATCAGATATCAATAGCAACCAGGCGGAAGATGCAGTGTTTAGTGGTGCAAATATTTCAACATCTGGCTCGGGGTATAATGGCACCGGTTTTCTCAATTTTGGTCAAAATACAAATGGATATGTGGAATGGTACCGTGAAAATGATGGAGATACCATGACCGAAACGCTGAATATCCGCTACAGCTGTCAGGCTGGTGGTACAGCAGGCGGTCGTTACATCAATGTTGTCGTCAATGATGTGATAATACAAGAGAATCTACTCTTGCCCAATACAGGTTCCTGGGGTAATCATTGGGGTGAAGTATCCATCGAAATCCAGATAGAGCGTGGTGCCAATACCATCCGACTTCAAAACCCTGGTAGCGGGGGTGCATACCTCGACCAAATATCCTTCGAAAATGCAACAGCTGTTGAACAGAATAAAACGTCAGAAGTATGTGTACTTCCGGTTCCCGTAAAAGATATATTAACGATTAAGGGTGTTGAAAATCCAAATTGGAGTGTTTATAACATGGCAGGAAAGGTGTTGATGTCAGGCAGCGGAAATGAGATGGATGTTTCGATATTCGCGCAAGGTATGTATATCATCCATATTCAGGATAACTTGGGAAATGTCACTTTAAGAAAGTTTATAAAGTAGGAATTTAAATATACCGTATTGTTGAAGGTAGGGAAATTACTAAACTTATATGTTTATACCCACCGGGGATTTTGATTTAATAATTGGGATTAACGTGTAACCTTCGGATAACTTGAGTCAATTATGAAAATAACACGAATAAATATCTTAGTAGCAATTTCACTGCTGTTTGTCGCAGCATGTAGTAATCAACAAAAAATATCATCAAAACCGAATGTAATGGTTTTGCTAATCGACGATGCAGGTTATGCCGATTTTGGTTTTGCAGGCTGCAAAGACCTTAAAACTCCCAATATCGATAAACTCGCATCCAATGGTGTTGTTTTTACCGATGCACATGTGTCGGCCTCGGTCTGCGGGCCCAGCCGTGCGGGTATTATGACAGGTCGCTATCAACAACGGTTTGGTTTCGAATGTAATCCTCCCCGCGACTTTACGGGCGTTAGCCTGAATGAAACAACGCTCGGAGAAGCTATGAAACAGGCAGGCTATAAAACCGCCGCCTTTGGTAAATGGCACCTGGGCGACTTGCCCGAATACCGTCCTAATGCTCGCGGTTTTGATTATTTCTGGGGTTTTCTTGCCGGCGGCCGGAGCTATTTCAGCAACGATAAAGACGATACGGAGGGGGAAACGCATTCTATTCGGGAAAATGACACTTATGCCACTTTTGAAGGTTACCTGACGGATAGACTTGGTGATAAAGCCGTTGAGTTTATCGACAACAACAAGGATAAACCTTTTTTTATGTACTGGGCGCCCAATGCAGTGCATACACCTATGGAAGCCACTAAAGAAGATTTAGCTTTGTTCAAAGACCACCCTCGTCAGACACTGGCCGCCATGACCTGGGCTTTGGATAGGGCAGTAGGTAGTATGGTTTCAAAACTTGAAGATGAAGGTTTGTTGGACAATACATTGATATTCTTTTTGAGTGATAACGGCGGAGCACATAATAACCAATCGAGCAACAAACCATTAAAGGGATTTAAGGGCAACAAGTTCGAAGGAGGCCACAGAGTACCTTTTTTTATACATTGGCCTGATAAAATAGCTTCGGGTATGTACGATGGACTTACATCTGCGCTTGATGTTTTTGCTACATCCATATCTGTTACCGGAGAAAAAGTTAACACTCAATCCCCGTTGGACGGAGTCAATTTAATACCTTACTTAAAGGGGAAATCGAAAGGAGAACCTCATAATAAACTATTTTGGAGAAAAGACAAAATGGCTGCTGTACGAAAAGGTGACTATAAATTGATAAGGGTAGAAGATTTAGGTGAAAGAGTATATAATTTAAAGGCTGATTTGCAAGAAAATAATGATTTGTCAAGTCAGAACCCGGAACAATATAGTAGTTTGATGAACAACCTGGAATGCTGGGAAGAAGAATTGGATTCCCCATTATGGACCGAAGGCCAAATATGGGATACCATTACCTGGATGATTCATGAAGATTTGTTTTTGAACAGAGAGGTAAGGGTGAAAAATCCGGGGCAACTTAATCGATTTATAAAAGCATCCTCAAGTAATTAGTTTTCAAATTTCTTCCCTCCGGTGCACAAATATCGTCCTAATAATAGGAATAAGCTCCCTGTATAATGGAGAGTCTGATCTGCAGGATGACGAAGGGAGCGATATTACCTAATACGTAGCGACATGAATCGTTACCTTGACGGTTATGTCACCAGGTAAAAAATCATAAAATAATAAAAACATGAATTATTCGATTAGCTTGTTGTTTGCCTTTCTGGTTTCTATTCAATGTTTTGGTTCACAAGTAGGCAATAACCAGGATAGACCTAATGTTTTATTTCTGGTTGTAGAAGATTCTTCGCCCTATCTGTTCCCGGCCTATGGAAACAAGTCGATAAAAACGCCAAATCTTGATTTTATTGCACAAAATGGTGTGGTTTTCAACAATGCATTTTCCAACGGGCCACAATGTTCACCGGCAAGATCATCGCTTATCAGTGGTTCTTACGCTACCACGTACGGGTGCGACTGGCATCGTAATGGTAACGTGGTTCCGCAGCAATATTTCTTTCCTCAGTATTTGCGCAAAGCAGGATACTTTTGTGTGAATGCAGGGAAAACAGACTATAATATTACCAAAGAGGCTCAAAAAAAATATTATAAAGTAGCATGGGACCTTAATAGCGGAAATATAAATGGGGATAAAAAGAATGTGAGTTATAACGATACCTTACGAGGTGACAAACCATTTTTTGCCCAGTTTAACAATGCCACTACCCATATGAGTAGAATGACAACGGTAAGTGTGGATTACAGAAAGCCAACCAAGGTAGATCCCAATAGCATTGAATTACCTCCCCATGTGCCTGACTTACCTGCTATACGGTCTGATTTTGCATTGCATATGGACGGTGTGGTTTCTGCAGATAATTGGGTAGGTTTGTTTTTGGATGATTTAAGAGAGAAGGATTTAATTGATAACACCATTATCTTCTTCTTTTCCGATCATGGAGGATGTTTGCCTAGAGGTAAGGCTTTTCCATACGAAACAGGATTCAGGGCGGCATTGATGGTGTATGCTCCCGAAAAATGGCAACATTTATTGCCAGGGAAAGTCGGAAGTAGGACAGATCGTTTGGTTCAGTTTGCCGATTTTGGCCCAACATTATTAAGCATCGCAGGCGCATTACCTCCTGAGCATATGCAAGGGAAAGCTTTCATGGGAAAATATGGGGAAGGGCAACGCGAACATGCTTATTGTTTCAGAACCAACACAGGACCACACTTCGATCCATCGCGATCGGCTTTGGATGGTAAATATCAGTATATAAGAAATTATACCCCATATAAAGTTCATGCTTTAAAGCAATCTTTTCAATGGGGAATGCCGGCACAGACCGCTTGGGACAGTTTGTATTATGCTGGAGGGTGCAATTCTGAACATCAAACATATTATCAGGATAAACCAATGGAACAATTGTTTGATTCGGAGGAAGACCCATTCGGGTTGCATAATTTGGCAAATAATCCTGAATATCAAGATGTATTAATAAAAATGCGCAAAAAAGTTGCGTCACATATCAGGAGTAGCTGGGATATTGGTTTTTTGCCTAAGGAAGTTAGAGACGAGTTGAAAAAACAAAATATTGCTTTGTACGACTGGGTCAGACAAAATAATTATCCAATTGAGACTCTTCATCTTTTGGTTGAAAAAGCTTCGATGGCAGATGCCAGCAACAAAGAATTCTTTGTAAAGATGCTTGCACATGAAAAAGTAGAATTCAGGTTTTGGGCTGCATCCGGATTAGCCAACCTTGCGTTTAATGGAATCTTGCAGGATGTTCCGGATGAGCTAATATTGGCTGCAACAGACCAAGGGAAATGTGTTCGGGTTACTGCAGCCGAAGCATTGGTATATGCAGGAATGAAAAAGAAAGGTGTTGGGATACTGATAGCGCAAGCACAAAAGGGAAATACAATGTCGATGTCGGCTCTCGAAGAGTTGGGGGATAGCATAGAGCCATATTTGCCGGAAATTGAGAGATTAGCCCGGAATTCTGCACGTAGTGACATACGCTTTATGGCCAGGGGTATATTAATGAATTTTGGAAGGTTGACCCATAAAAAGTTATTCGAAGAAGAACAGGTAAGCTCGTTTATTAAAAATCATAAGAAAAGAATTAGGGAATGGGCTCCTACCAGACCTTAGTTTATTTATTTGGTTTTTACTTGCCCAATTTAGGATGAACTAACTTTTTAAGGAAGCCCATACTTTTATCCATTACCTATATTGACTCATACGTGGTGTCATTAGGAATTTTCAGATGCCTAATAACATTTCTCTGCGGATGGCACAACTGTTTATGGCTGTTATTAAAAAGATAGACCAAACCAAGAAGGCTTTTTAAGTAGTGGCCTTCTTGACAGGGATTTACCTGATTTGCATACTAGATATGGTTGAACCCACCATATGCATCAGAAATCCTGTTACGCAATCCTACGACTTCAAAACAAGGCGTTTCACGGAGTTGTTTTAAATATCCAGAGCGGTGTTATGCAACGTTTCAGCAGCTTCTTGTTTTATGGTATTTTAAATGCTCATGACGAACCTAAAATCCATATTCCGGGTTGAATTGCTCCAGCAGCAACTCTCCGATACCGGCGAAAAATCAAAGACCGTATAGTGAGGCTTTCGAAAAGCGATATACGTTCCAATGTCTTGGGAAAGGAAATCACGAAGGTCGAGTTCATGGCCAGGTTCAACAAGTTGCAGATAAACGGTATAAGCTTTATCCGACACCTGGGTTTGAACGCTTTCAACGAAGGCACCCGTTTTCATTACACCGTGTGCTACACCCTGCTCCTCACCAAAACCAAGCGCGGGCTTGCCGGTGCCATTAATGCCATCAAAAAAACGGAGGTTGCCATGAAAAATAACATCAAAACCGTTTTTACTTGAAAAGGAAGACCCGGTAAGCACGAGGCTGAACGTAAACAGATCGCTAAAACGATCACAAAGGAACGGGTATCCGGGTGGGAACGGAATACTCAAAAAGTGCGATCTAATCGCTTTGGTATCATCAAACAACCATTCTTAAACATATGTAAATAAAAAAGCAGGAAAGATTCTCCCGGCTTTTGAAATTTATTGTAATCTAATCTTATTTCTGAAATCGACTTGCTAATTTTTAAATAGCAAGCTTCATATAACCCAAAAGAGGTGGCCCATTATAAGCCACCTCTTTTACCTCAATATCAATTATTCGAATTATTCTCCACTTTTACCATAGTTAGGAAGTACACGTGCACTAGGATCGTCCACGTCACAGTTTTCCCATTCTTTATTTGGCATCCAGAACGATTTAATAACTTTGTCTCTTCCGGGGAAATGCTTTTCAAAAATATCGCGATACATCAACGATTCCTTTGTAAACGGGGTGTTGCTGGGATACTTTATCTTAGCATTTGACAAGTCTTCATCCGAATACATTTCTTCGGCGTAGGCTTTTAAGTAATCAACGGAGCTATGCCCCACCGCATCGGAGAAAGCTGCTTTATCACGATGTAAAATTTCCTGGGGTAAGTAATCTCCTTCAAACGCGGCTCGCAACAAGTATTTGCCTTCACCGTACGTATTCATCTTTTTTGCCGGATCAATACTCATGATGTAGTCCACAAAATCAAGATCCCCAAATGGCACTCGCGCCTCAAGCCCGCAGGATGAAATACATCTGTCCGCACGTAGCACATCGTACATGTGGATTTCCCGGATTCGCTTTTCGGCTTCCTCCTGGAAAGCTTCAGGGGTGGGAGCGAAGTCCGTATATTTATATCCCAGAATCTCGTCGGCAATTTCACCTGTCATCAACACTTTTACATCCGTGTTCTCCCTAATGTATTTGCATATAAGGTACATGCCCATTGAAGCCCTGATAGTGGTAATATCCCAGGTCTCTGTATTATATATTAAAGTACTTAGGGTATCAAAAATTTGTTGTCGTGTAAATAATACTTCCGTATGGTCCGCTCCCAGGTAATCGGCAACTATTCTGGCGTATTTGGTATCAATAGGATCGTCCTCGATACCTACGGCAAAAGTTTTTATAGGCTTATCCAACATTTTGGCTGCAACGGCACAAACTAAACTGGAATCTAACCCGCCACTGCAAAGGAATCCCACAGGAACATCTGCTTGCAGTCTTTTTTCAATTCCGGTCGTAAGTTTTTCGTTGATATTTTTAAAGATTTCACCCAAATCGTGATCTACGAATTTTTCTACTTTGGAAATATCCTTGTAACAAACAAATTCGCCATTGGCATAGTAGTGTCCCGGAGGGAATGGTTTTACTACATCGCAGATGGGATGTAATGTTTTCATTTCACTGGCGAACATAATCTCAGCTTCGGCAGTATAGCCATAAAATAATGGACGAATTCCGATTGGATCCCTTGCTGCAAAATATTTTTTGGCCACAGAGTCGTAAATAACAAATACAAACTCAGCGTCTAAAGCTTTGGCCGTTTCTTCAATACCTTTATCCAAAAATAAAGGAATAATTACTTCACAATCGCTCGTAGATTTGAATTCATATTCATGTTCGTATTTTTTACGGAGTTGCTGAAAATTGTATACCTCACCGTTACAAACTAAATTAATATTGTTATAAACAAGAGGCTGATTACCGTTGCTTGAAACATCCATAATACTCAAACGGTGAAAGCCCATCCAGCCTTCCTTTCCGAAGTCCCTAACAAAAGAATTATCCGGACCTCTGTATTTAATTCTGTTAAATTCACTGGCAAACAATAGTTTGTCCATCATATCACTTCCCGTGTAAACTGCAAATCCGCACATGTAGCTTGATAATTTTAATTTATTTGGATATCGTATTTTGTTAATGTGGGTATAAAAGTAACTATTTATAATAAATGTACAATAAATAATGTCGAATTATCACCTAAAAGTTCATAATACTATCAATGTGGTAGAATTAGAAAAGCCGGGGTATTGTTCTGAAAAAAGTATTTTATTAAATATTTGGATAACGTTTATTGGGGTTGTTGAATCTATTATTGACTTTGCTGAATGTACGCTTTCTTTAAATTGGGGGTATGGAAAATATTTAGAAATTTCACTCTTTCAAAACTATAATGTAAAATTAAAAAATAAAAGGTTGAATAGGCCGTATATTTTAAATTTTAAATATTTAACATGGTTCAACAATTAAAAGGTTAGAAAAGATTTTATAGGAAAGAATTGGATTTTAATCTTTTTTTTAGTTTTTTGCACCTTCCAAATAGAATCCTAAACGCAAAAAATATATGCCTATTGCAAACATTTACGCTTAATTTATAAAATACTTAAGCATGAAGTACATACAAGGTATGTCGGATGATGAATTGGTAAAATCGTTCATGTCAGGCAAAGAGCATTGTTTGCAAGTTCTAATCGATAGGCATAAGAACAAAATCTATTCGTATATTTTAATGATGGTCAAACAGCAGGAGTTGGCCGAGGACGTTTTTCAGGATACCTTTATTAAGGTAATTCAAAACCTGAAAAGGGGTAAGTATGTCGAAAACGGCAGGTTTCCTTCCTGGGTTATGAGGATTGCACACAATTTGATCATTGATTATTATCGTAAGCAAAAGCATATGCAAGTGGTGAGCAATGATGCCAACGATTACGATTTGTTAAACTCTACCAAATATTCCGAGGCTAACGTTGAAGATAAAATGGTGCATACGCAAATATTAACCGAAGTGGTTGAATTGCTGGAACAACTGCCCGATAATCAGAAAGAGGTTGTGCGCCTGCGACACTTTATGGGGCTTAGTTTTAAGGATATTGCAGAAGAGACTGGAGTAAGCATAAATACTGCGCTTGGGAGGATGCGCTATGCGTTGATTAATATGCGTGCAATAGTAGAAGAAAAAAATATTTCACTTACGATGTAATTTTCTCGCAATAATATATAATAAACGGCGTTTTTTAACTGTGTGTTAAGTTTGATACCGATATTGCTTTAAAGTTTTAGTGAATTAAGACTTTAAGATGTTAGTTGCACAATTGTGTGTTGTGGTGCAATTGACAATGTTGGTTGTAATAAAAATGAGAAAAAGAACGCCTATGAATTCAAGTTTTACCCAAGATTTGGCTAAACTAGAAGCGTATAGTTTAGCTATGATTGATTTTTTCGACAAATTACCGGATAGTTTTTTCGAAGATGAAAATCTGGAGCCACCCAAAAGAGTAGTAGACAATATCCTCCGGTACTCCAAAGACCATACGTCACCATTGCAAAACGGATCTAAACTGTTTAGGTATGGCATAAATTAGTTGTAAAAATTTTTCTCGTAAGCAGTAAATTCTTTTCTTTTAAAGATCTTGCGTTTTAATGTGGCGGTCAGGAATCCTGATCCATAAGCTATAATTTGTACCATAGCTGCCATGCTGGAGGCAATACCAACCTTTAAACTTCGTGTTTGAATTGTAGCGTCTGTAAAAAAAACAAGCCAGGGCAACAATGCGAGCGGTAATAAAATAGGTAAAAAGATGCAAGCAAGAAGGTATGCCGCATAACCGAAAGTAAATATCGCGGGTAAAGCATGAACTAACTTCAATGATCCCGGATGGCGATAGTTTAAGTTAATACGTGCGATTCCCGAATTATAAACCTGCTTAAAAAAAGAACGGAAATTATTACGGCGCTTATGAAATACAGCAGCTTCCTCAATTAGTTTAGTCGAGTATCCTGCTTCAAGGATACGCATGCTAAAATCAAGATCTTCGCCAAAGCGAAGTTTTTCGAAACCTTTTAGACTTCTGAAAACCTCTTTTTTAATTCCCATATTAAAACTACGCGGATAAAATTTATCCAATTTCTTTTTGCCACCTCTAATTCCACCTGTGGTTAGGGTAGAGGTCATAGAATAACTGATCGCTTTTTGAATAGTGTTAAAAGTTTCGTGAGCCATGTCCGGGCCTCCAAAACAGTCTGTGTTATTCAATTTATTATCTACATAGTTAAAATATTCCGGGGGAATGAGGCAATCCGAATCGAAGAATAAAAAATACTCGCCTGTCGCGAGTTCGGCACCTTTGTTCCTGGCGGGTCCCGGACCAGTGTTTTCCTGAAATTGATATTTGAGGTCAAATTGGTCCTTGTACTGAATGCAAATATGTTCGGCGGAAAGGTTCGAGCCATCTTCAATAACAATAACTTCAAAATCGGAATAATTAACAAGCGTTAGACTATGCAGTAATTCATCTATTTCCTGGGGACGGTTATAAACCGGTATAATAACAGAATACTTGGGCATTGGCGTATTTTTGCTGATTCAACAACAAATGTAAGCTAACCACAGTTATTCGCAAAAAAAGAAAGACCTAATCTTGATAAATAGATCTTCCGGAAATAGAAGAGGGTTTCACCGAATTGAGAAACCCTCGTTATTCATATTTACATTGTTCCTGCTTTAGTTGTTTTATCGCAAATGCTAGGTTAAATCGGTTGTTAAAAACATCATGGGGGAACCTATGATATCCTGGTAGATGGGTCTGTACCTATCGGTATCGTAGAATTTGGCCACATTTACCTTTTTTACACTTTCTCCTTTGGAATCTTTCTGAACAGCTTCAATAGACACATAATCAAATTTCCCGTCCTTTACACAAACCATGTATCCTGATTTTCCTTTTTTAATCAGGTCAAGTGCCATGTTGCCGTATGTGGTTGGAATAATTGAATCCAGCGCGTCTGGTTGCCCCGAGCGAACAAGGTATCCTAATTTTTGATTGATAATATTGATTTCCTGTCCGTTATTATACTTTGCCGAATGCTTTTTAAGTTCTTTGCCAATTTGTTCACCAATACCACCCAACTTTTTATGTCCAAAGGCATCTGTTTCTGCATCTGCATAAATAATGTCCGATCCATCATACGTAGCCCCTTCGGATACCAAAACTACCGAATAATTGCTAGGATTGTTTTTGCGGTCCTCCACCATCAGGGCGGTTAAGTGTTCCGTGTTAATAGCATATTCCGGTATTACACAGCGGTCGGCCGCACCACCAATGGTAGGGAGCAAAGCTGAAAAACCCGCATTCCGGCCAAACACCTCCAAAACCAGAAAACGCTCGTGCGACCCGGCGCAGGTGCGTAACTCATGGGTCAACTCAATGGTTCTGGTGATACAAGTACTAAAACCAATACAATATTCCGTTCCGGGAACATCTCCGTCCATGGTTTTCGGGATACCAACCACCTTAATTCCTTCCTTGTGCAGCCTAACCGCGTAACTTAACGTGTCGTCTCCTCCAATTGGAATCAGGTAGTCGATGCCAATGTGCTTTAAATTGGCTACGGCTTCATTTGTAAGGTCGTTATATTCTTCTTTATAAGTACCCTTTAGGTGTTCAGGCAAATTTTTATATGCAACTTTCGTAGCTTTGGTTCTGCTGGAATGTAGAAAAGTACCTCCGGTTCGTCCAATTTTGTTTACGGTTAATTCGGATAGTGGGATACAATAAGGCTGCTCATCTAATGATTTGGAACGGTTGATGCTAATAACACCTTTCCATCCGTTTTTAATACCGATTACATTGTAACCTTCGCGGATCGCCCGTAATGTGACCGCTCTGATAGCAGGGTTAAGTCCGGGCACATCACCTCCTCCGGTAAGAATACCAATAGTAAGTCCGTTTTTTTTCATGTCTATCCGTTTTAATTAAAAATAAGGGATTGTAACTCTGTGTTTTTTAAAGTTATAAAAATATTTAGATAATTAAAATCAGTAATTTGACATGCAAATACCCTGTGATTGCTACAAAACTGTGGGGTACATAATTTGTCTCCTCTACACAACTTGAGAATACCCCCTTTTTAAGAAGGAAATATTTCCACTTAAAATAGGGTTTGTCTTTTAAATTTGGCTAAATGCGAATGTAAAAATTATTATCACCCTTAAATTTATTGAATATGAAAAAAGTTTACTTGTTGTTTATTGCCTTCTTATTAACGATTGTTGTTACTAATGCTCAAACTCTTGTTTTTGAAGAAACGTTTGATGATTGGGCTGATGGTGTCGGAATCCAAAATGATGAGAACTGGATTGGTGTAGGAAATACAAATGGTTGGATTGCAAATGGAAATGGATTAGTGATCCCTCCTGCTGGATGGCGAGGTGGTACACAATCCGGTAATCCGTTAAGTGGTTGGATACCTGGAGAGAAGGTGCGTATAACTGTTGATTTAGGTGTTGATTTTTCAGCAGAAGTAGGTGATCCGATTGAAAAAAGACTGAAGACTAGAATTTTTGGCAATTTTGGTCTAACTACTAATGTCGATGTCACAGGAGGTCAAAATGGAACAACAGCATCAACTTACGTTGAAAGTACATTAGGTTTTAGATTTGAACAAAATCAATGGACCGGAAACCCGGTTGGTTCGATTCCCAGTGGGTCTTTAAAGTTTTTCCCATATTTTGGATCAACAAATAATACAGATGCCTATATTCCGGGTATTGAAGATATGGGAGCTAACATACAAGGTTTAACTGCAGACGGAGTAGCAACTGCTGATATTCCAGCCTCTAACGACTTGGTTAGTGATGTAATCAGAGTGAGTTATTATGTAATGAAGGAAGCTACAGCAGGGGAATTTACAGTTGACGTTGTAGTGGAAAATTTAACGACTTCAATAAGCCAGGCAAAAGGTCCATTTACAGTTTTAAATACAGAAATTTATAACGCAACAGATGTTTATTTTACGGCAAGTACCCAAAATGGAGGTCCGTTTGTTTTTATGGATAATGTAAAGCTTGAAAAAGGAATTCCTTTGGCGCTTGGTGATGATATAAAATCGGGTGAGAGTAAGATATTTTTAGTTGGAAATACTTTATACGTAAAAGATGTTGAATCTACGATGACTCAATTTAAAGTTTATAACCTAAGTGGAGTTGCCGTAGCTGAAGGTGAATTTTCGGGCTCATCATACAGTGAAACATTAAACCTTGATAAAGGAGTTTATATGGTTAAAATTGGTTCAAAAGCAACCAAAATAATGATTCAATAATACCGTATTTATTAATAAGTTTAATTCGTAATAGAAGCATTCTCATTTGAGGGTGCTTTTTTTTTGCTTCGTAATGTATATGGTTTAAGGAAGTTGCATTTCTTGTTCAAAAAGAAAGTTTTCTATGCCAATTGCTCTTACTATCTTTACTGCTTCATTTTTTTCATGGAAACCATATGTCTCTATCAGATTCTCAAGATTACATCGACCGGATTGTAAGCATTAAAGCTTCTCCTCAGGTTATTGAAAGCGGAAAGCAAATATATAACAATGGAGAAGTGGCGCTTAAATATGCCAACAATGCTTCGGATACCTGGCACTTCCAGGTGCAGGGTGCGCAATTATATACTGTAAACATTAAGGATTTAAACAGACAGGACCTAAAAACGACATGTTCTTGTGCCACCACCTGGGGTAGTATTTGCGAACACACGGTGGCTGCATTAATGTATATAAAAGATGGGGGAGAACATAAGCCAGTAAAGGATAGCAGTACCACTATATCCTCTCTGAGAACTGTTCATGGCTATATGTATGAGAAGTTCCGCTTTGTGTCCATAGATGATATCGAAGACAACACCTCGGTAAGCGTCATCAACGATATATTGCACGGTTATAACAATCTTATACTGGAAGATGTTATATTCGGGGATGATGAAATTACTTTTGAGTATACCAGCTATTATGATAGGCAAAATGCGACCATTAAATTTATTAATGGAAGGGTTTATATTTCGAGTAGCAGCAAAAAACCCATTCCTAAGTTAAATAAGGTTGAAGCACATACTTTGTTGCTGATTGCGCGATCGGCCAACCCCGATTTGTTGGATATTCTTTTTACATCGAAACTGGAAGACAAAAAAAAGGAGACTCTGGAAAACTACGGTTTGCCTGAAACCGAAGATTTCGGAAAATATTTTTCTTATATGTTTCATCCCGATAGTGGTTTGGTCATTAAGTTCCGTCCCGATCAAACAGGCCTGTTGCCCATCAATCCGCATGTTAAAACCAGCTTCCGTCGCTTGGTAGACGAGCTAAACAAAGATGACCTGATGTTGGATGACATCCCCAGGAAAAATGAGGAAAGGTTGTTGGGTTTTATTCTTCAGTTTAACCAGGACGATTTTGAGGACTATGACGGGGAAGCAAACTTTACTGTTATTCCGGTTGTAGGCAAACCAAATAAAGAAAGAACGCAATTAACCAGCCATATTGAACGGTGGGATGAATATGAGGATATGGATAAGGTAAAGGTTTCGAAAAACGCACAGGAGATCATCAGGTGTTTGGAAAGGTTTGAAGATACGCGCTCCGCAAAAACCAGGTTCTCGATAAAACGCCAAATGATTCATTTGTTGGCAAAGGAAAAGATTGTTCATTACAGAACGGTGAGTGAGTTTAAGGTCAAAAAATCGGAATTAAGAAGCGTACAAGTATTAAAGCAACCGGTTACCGCAAAGTATGTGGCCTTTAAAGATGATACCTTTGTGGGCTTGAGGCTCATGTTAACTATTGACGGGGAAACAATCAACGCCAACGAAATTGATTTGTTTTTTCGTAAGGCACAAGCCTATTTATATCAAGGGAAAATTAGTGTGCCGGTGAGTTATAACGTGGCCCGGCATATAGAAACCTGGCAGCAGGATTTAAAAATGGTGAAATCGCATAGACAACACTTTTTTAACGAAATAGTGATGCCACTCTCTAAAAACTTCGAAATAGATTTTGGTAACTCTGGTTTTGATATCGAATCGGTAGAACTGGATTTCAGGAAAAAACAGGTGTTTCTTTCCGAACTGCACGATTTTCTGATTATCACACCTCAGGTAGAATATCACAATGGCGTTTCCGTCATGCTGAACCAGTCGGGCAACGTATTGGTAGATGAAAACGGAGAAGTAACCGAATATAAAAGAAATATTGAACTGGAAGAAGACTTTATTAAGACCATTGCCGAACTTCATCCCTATTTTGAAGAACAAATTGAAGACAAACGTTTTTACCTGCATTACGATACCTTTACGGAGGATATGTGGTTCTACCGTTTCTTTGAGCAGATGCAGAAAATAGAAGTGGAAGTATTCGGACTCAAGGAACTGAAGAATTTTAAATATTCCCCGTTTGCAGGAAAGGTGTCAACCACAATCAGTAGCGGACAAGATTGGTTCGAGGTGGATGTGAAAGTCAGTTTTGGCGATACCCGGGTTAATCTGAAAGACATAAAACAAGCCGTACTCAACCAACAAAAATACATTCAGCTAAAAGATGGCAGTGTGGGGATGTTACCCAATGAATGGCTGCATAAGCTCGAAAAGTTCTTCAGGCATGGTGAAGTGAAGGATGACAAACTTTCTGTTTCAAAAATGCGCTTCGCAATTATCGACGAATTGTTCGAGGACCTGGACGATGCGCAAATACTAAGCGATATTGCTGAAAAGCGACAACGGCTGGCCAATTTTAAGGAGATCAGCAATACCCGGGTGCCCCAGGAGATTAACGCTGATTTACGTGCCTACCAAAAAGAGGGGTTAAACTGGCTTAATTTTCTGGATGAAATGGGTTGGGGTGGTATCCTGGCCGATGATATGGGCTTGGGTAAAACGCTGCAGGTACTCACATTTTTGCAGCATGTGGTCATCAGGGATAAAACACCCAATATTATTATAGTTCCAACCTCGCTGCTTTTTAACTGGGAAAACGAGATTGCGAAGTTTGCACCCAATTTAAAAGCGTATTATCATTATGGGATCAACCGTACCAAAGATGTAAATGAATTCACCGATTTTGATTTGGTTTTTACGACCTATGGCATATTGCTGCGCGATATTGAAATGCTGTGCAAGTATAGGTTTAATTACGCGGTTCTGGACGAATCGCAGGCTATCAAAAACCCTGCTTCGCGTCGATTTAAGGCGGCTAATTTAATTCAAGCCAACAATAGAATTGCACTTTCCGGTACGCCTATCGAAAACAGTACCTTCGACCTATATGCGCAAATGAGCTTTGTGAACAAAGGTTTCTTTGGCGGAGCTACTGGCTTCAGGTCCCAGTTTTCAAATGCCATCGATAAAGAAGGTGATGATAATATTGCAGCTGAACTTCAGCGATTGATCAATCCCTTTGTACTTCGCAGGACCAAGGAAAAAGTAGCTTCCGAACTCCCCCGAAAAACCGAAGATGTGATTTATTGCGAGATGGAGAGCGAGCAACGCAAGGTATACGATGCCTATCGAAACGAATTTAAGAATAAGTTGCTCCAACAAGTTGAAAACAAGGGTGTCGAGAAATCGAAACTGATGGTGCTGGAAGCTTTAACGCGAATGCGCCAAATCTGTGACTCGCCTGCTTTGTTAAACGATGATAGTATAGCAACAACAGAATCGGTTAAAATAAAAGAGATTGTGCAGCATATCACCGATAAAACAGCCAATCATAAAATATTGATATTCTCCCAGTTTGTAAAGATGTTAGGATTGATAAAAACTGAACTGAACAGGAGAAATATTGACTATGAATATCTGGATGGGCAAAGTACCACCGTTCAGCGCGAAAAATCGGTTAATTATTTCCAGGAAAACGAGGATTTGCGGGTGTTCCTAATCAGTTTAAAAGCTGGGGGCACGGGATTAAACCTAACGGCGGCCGATTACGTTTATATTGTTGACCCCTGGTGGAATCCGGCAGTGGAAAATCAGGCTATCGACCGTTGTTATAGAATTGGACAAGACAAAAAGGTTTTTGCTTATCGCATGATTTGTAAGGACACGGTAGAGGAGAAGATCCTTCAACTACAAAACAAAAAGAAAAAAATAGCAGGGGATATTGTGCAAACAGAAGAAAATATTATGAAAACACTGCAAGCTGAGGATATCAATGATTTATTTTCATGATCAGCAGTATAAATGTTGCAGTATTGAGGATATTTTGTGAAGTTTGGAATCCAAATTTTATTTGCCGGAGCAATACGCTATCAAATTGGAGAGTTTAGCCTTGTGCTTGGTTCAATGGTTTATAATACAAGATTATGCTTGTCAAATCATAATAGACACAATAGGCCTTTCACTTTTAATAAGTACATTGGAGATTAGTGGGACTGAAAGAATTTTAAACTTTATTAAAAAAGGGTGCTAATGTAGCACCCTGATCTATTATCTTTTTCTATTTTTCAACATAATCACCTAATGCATCAAAATCAAGTTTCACCTTATCTTCATCAACTAATAGAATTACCTGGTAACTTGTTTTTCCTTTGTTAGTAACGATTTGCTGAGCTTGTTTAATTTCAAACTCTTCGTAGGTTTCTGAAATATATTCAGATGCTGCTTCAGGCAAATCGTCTTCAGAAATGATGGCCACCGTTTTCAACCATTTCCCATCAATTGCAAAAAGAGCATGATGTTCTGTGTCATATAAAAAATGCACCTGATAATTATCATTTGCTTTTTTCCAAACAGGGTTTTCTGCTCCTGGAAATTTTTCGCCAAAAGCAGCTTTAACTGCTTTAGGAACCATAACATTTTGGGCATAAACAAATGTTACAGTTAAAAATAACATCGAAATAAAAACAAGCGATTTTCTTTTCATTTTGTCTTTTTTAAAATTATAATATATTATTAAGACTGTATACTTCGATTTGGTCACCTGTTGTTTATCCGGCTTATCATGTGTGACCTAATATTTCCTTTAAGTCTAAATAGCAAAAGACTTTGTATGCCTTTAAAAAAGATAATAGTTCCGGTAAATTTAAGCGGTGAACCCAAGTATATATTAGAATATGCTTACAAATTGGCATTTGCTTCTAATTCTAAATTAAGCTGTATTTGTCATTCGGGTGAAGAAAATACTAAATCTAACAACCACAAAAATAGTGTATTAAGGAAGGATAACTTTTTAAAGCTTGACTTTGTTAAAGTTATCAACGGAATATTAAGTGAAACAAAAATACCATATGAAGTTATTATAACTAAAAACGGCATATCCGGAAGCTTGGAAAACTTTACTTCTTTCAACACTCCTTATCTTATAATAATTGAGATCTCAGATTTAGAAAACTTGTTTCATTCGATAAAAAACACCAAGACTCCTGTGATATTATTTAAGAACTCAAAGAAATAGAAACAAACAAATGATGGAATCGACCCAATTATTAATTCCATTAAAAACAACGAAGATATAATTTTGGTGGTTAAGTGGTTAAAATCACGCAAATAAAACCGGCAACAGCCCTTTGTAACCAACATATGTTGCCTTTGAGTACATAGAAAAGATGTTGTTCTATTGTATTTCTTGTTTTTTTTATCTTTAAATTCCAGAAAAATAAGTTAATTTATATCATGCATTACATGCTATGTGATCCTATGATTTGTTTTGTTAATTTAATAAAATACGTATGAAACTATTAGAAAAAATTTTACTACCTATAGATTTTAGCGAATCTACAGATTTACAAGTTGATAACATTATACCAATTGCAAAAATATATGAATCAGAAGTAATTATATTGGCCTTATTGCCCGAGGATGCCAAAATAAAATCTGTTTTTAATCTGATTAAAGAA
This sequence comes from Saccharicrinis sp. 156, assembly GCF_050589685.1. Taxonomy (NCBI): domain Bacteria; kingdom Pseudomonadati; phylum Bacteroidota; class Bacteroidia; order Marinilabiliales; family Marinilabiliaceae; genus Saccharicrinis; species Saccharicrinis sp. 156. Next base: position 40,745 of record NZ_JBNGOS010000001.1, on the reverse strand, counting down.
TCAGTGACGACGAAGATAAATCAAATTAATCAAAAGTTGAACGCTGAAAACATCAAGACCTCTGAACCTTCAATTGTGTATGGTGAACCTGTAGAAAATGTACTTAAAACCGCCAGGGTACATAATGTAAATGTCATCATTCTTCCTTCTCATTTATGCAATCATAATAAAGAAAAACTTGGTGTTTACACCGAAAAAATAATTAGACGGGCAGAAAAACCAGTTTGGGTTATTAAAAAAGGAAAGAAGATAGATAATTTAAATATACTATGCCCTATTGATTTTTCAAGTGCATCGGAAAGGGCGTTGAACAATGCAATAATACTTACGCGCATTTTTAAAGCTAAATTATCCATCATAAGTGTATTTACGCCAATAAGAAGTTTATCTATATGGATAGAAGCGGATCTAGAAGATGAGAACAAAAAAAGTAAAGATGAATATATTGGTAGAGTGAATGAATTTATATCCAAGCAAAAACTTAATGACTTAAACTATTCTTTAGATATTATTGATGGAGATCCTGTGGAGGAAATCTTGAATTATACAGAAAAAAACGGTATTGACCTTTTAATAATGGGTACAACAGGTAGAAATAGTATAGGTAAGGCACTAATTGGAAGTGTTACTCAAGAAGTTGTTCGCCATGTTAATTGTTCATTTATAACCACAAAGTCGATAGATATCATAAATCTTAAACTTGATAATGAAATTAAAAGTATTGAAACCCATGTGGAGATTGCAAAAAAAATGGAAGAAAGTGGTTTATATGAAGAGGCAATAACTCAATATGAAACTTGCTTAAAAATAAATAGTATGCATATTCCGGCACATTACAGTATCGCAAAGTTGTATAAGAAAATTAATAAAATAGATAAAGCTAATTATTATGAAAAATTAGCATCGGATCTAATGGATCGAATATGGGACAGGAAAATCGAGGATGAAATAAAAAAGTTTTATACTAAATAACCAATATAGTATGCATAAGATGTTCAAACTATTTCAAAAAGGTACGATTATAGCGTTACTTTTTTTTATGGCAGTATTGATCCTTGTATCCACGTACGATTTAATAGTGGTCCTAATTAAAGAAATAATTAAGCCTGTTCCTGAATCAGGTATTATTATTGGATCGACTGGATTAGTGACACTTTTTGGGTTCTTTTTTAATGTACTAATAGCATTCGAATTATTTGAAACTATTGAGCTTTATTTAGATGACGGGACATTTCACGGTGAAATAATGCTTATGATCGGGATCGTAGCCGTATCCAGAAAAATTATAGTGCTTGACTTTACCAAACAAGACCCTATTTTAATTATCGCACTAGGCATATTACTTGGTTCCCTATCATTTGGCTATTATCTAATTAAAATAAAATTAAATAGAAAATCCATAGAAAATGATGCTTAAATAGTTTGTCCGAAATACAAGTTAAATAAAAAGCCAGCTTTATGAAAGGAACTCCATATTGCTGGCTAGATAATGCACGTTAATGCCGGACTGGCCTGAAAATAGGCTACACAAGAAGTCTACTGCTCTTCAACTTCTTTTAATAGGTGAAAACGGAGGTTTGTTTTCGAACCTTTTTCCTTTCTGGGAGGGTTCTTCACCTTTTTCTTTATAATTTCGCGTTTTATGGTTTTCGACATTGCTATAAGTTAAATACCAAATGTAATAGAATAAACTTTTATTAATTAGACTCAATTAAATGCAGTAGGTCACATTCTTTTACTGTATTTTTATATTAATTTAGTTCTTGCACAATAATGAATACAACCAGGCACTCATTAACGATTGACCAGCAATATAGGTTAGCAAACTCTTTACCTATAGGCGTTTTAGTTTTGGGGTTGGATCACAAGGTGATTTTTTATAATGAAACTTTTTTTCGTATGACAGGGGCTAAGTGTAAAAACAATGAAATATCACCCCCAAATGTCTACTTGCAAAAGCTAATAAATGAGGTTAATACATACAGATCCAAAAGTTTAAAATCATTTTCATTTTCGTTTGATGTTTCCCCAAATGTTAAAGATACTATGAAGGCATCTGTATCACATGAAGAGGTCATCATTATTGCGGAGCGGACTAATATAACGGAAGATGTTGAAGTTGAATCCGTCCAGGCCATTCTGGAGGGACAGGAAAATGAGAGGAGAAGAATAGGAAGGGAGATTCACGATGGTTTAGGGCCACTGATGTCCTATATCAAATTTAGCTTTGATGCCATTGTTGAGGAGATAGATAGCCAAAGCATTTCTCAGCCTGAGTTATTAAAAAACATTAACGAAACCATTGACATAGTATCAGAAGACTTGCGTTCGTTATCGCATAAATTGGTTCCGCGAACTTTAGATGAATTCGGGCTATATTCTGCGTTTCATAACCTTATTTTTAAGCTTAATGAATCCAAAAAGGTAAATGTGGAGTTTTATACCAATATGGGTAGTGAATTAAGGTTTGATGACGAAATTGAACTAAATATTTTTAGGTGTGCGCAAGAACTATTGAATAATGCAATAAAGTATGCTAAAGCAAGCCATATATTGGTGCAAATTATTCTTCATAGTGACAGTATTATTTTAATGGTGGAAGATGATGGGGTTGGATTCGATAAGATGAAGCTAAGACCGGATCATCACGGAATTGGCTTAACCAATGTAGAAACCCGCGTTAAACTTCTGGAAGGAGAATTTAACCTTGATTCGGAAATTGGGGAGGGCACGGTAGTTAGTATAGAAATTCCTGTAAAAAGCAATTCATAATGGAGAAACTAAAAATGTTACTCGCTGACGATCACAAGATTTTCAGGGAAGGTATTAAATCCCTGCTTTGTAAAGAAAAAGAGATAGATTCCATTGCAGAAGCATCTACGGGGAAAGAAGTTTTAAGTTTAACCGCTACCAACCAATTCGATGTCATTGTTCTGGACATAGATATGGGTACCCCAAACGGAATTGAAGTGACGGAAAAGCTAACCCGGGAAAACCCCAATAGTAATATCTTAATATTATCAATGTTAGGATTACCTGAATTTATTATGCAGGCATTCGAGGCTGGAGCTAAAGGTTACATTTTAAAGAATGCAGGTAAAGACGAATTGCTAACCGCGATAAAATGTGTGGCTAAAGGTGATAGTTATTTTAGTAAAGAGGTTTCTCTAAGCCTGATGAAACAGATTCAGAATCCGTTTAGCGAGAAACTAAAAAAAACAAATATCCCGCTATCGAAAAGGGAGATCGAAATACTAAAACTAATTAGCCAGGAATATTCTAACCAGGAGATCGCTGATAAATTATTTATCAGCATTAGGACTGTGGACACACACAGAAGAAACTTGCTTGAGAAGCTGGGTATAAAGAATAATGTGGGGTTGGTTAAATATGCACTGAGCAAAGGATTAATAGACTAAACCGGAAACAAAACCTCTGTTCCCGGTCATTTAAACCTAATCTCAAATCATTCATGTATTGTAAATACATGCCTTTGTTAAAGCAGCAGAAGCATCAGCGCTTCAGATGGTTTAATCAATTGATTTCTATTTTTTTAGGAGGTTTAGCTTTAACTTCTTCTTTTTTAGGAATAGAGATATTTAAAATCCCATCGTGATATGCTGCTTTAATTTTTTCGCCAACCACAAAATTTGGTAAGGTAAAAGAGCGCTGAAAAGAAGAAAAATTAAACTCTCTTCTTGTTACTTTTGTGTGCTTATCCTCCCTTTCTTCTTCTTTCTTAGCTGAAATAGTAAGAACATTGTGGTTTAAATCTACATTAAAATTACTTTTGTCCATGCCAGGAGCAGCTACTTCAATAATAAACTGGTTATCATCCTCTTTGATGTTCACGGCGGGCATGGAAGTATTCATTTTTGAATCAAGATTTTGCCACACAGAACCGGTAAATAAATCATCCACCCAACTAGGGTAAATAGATGAGCCTCTAAGTTTTGGTATCATTTTCATTGAAATTAAGAGTTAGACAAATCTTTTAATAAGCTACGTAATTAAGACATGAGAAAATCAATTGGTCACCTGTTTTTTAATACTAAAATGAGTTATTTTAACGATTGCTTATCATTCCTCATTACAATAAATCTAATGGAAGAGCATCCCAATACATTTGGTCGAATGTGCTGTTATCTTCATTATATTGATCAACAATTTGTTTTGTTTGGGTTAAAATTCCACTTCGGTTTTTTGTAACAACCCACACTTTGCGGTTATGTTTATTTAGCTGGTTTATGAATCCGGTGGGTATTATATTTGAAATAAAATCATGAAAATCAAAAACCCACAAATAGTCTTCATTTAATCTATTCAACATTGGCTGTTCTGCAAAATTTTCAAAGGTAATATCTATTACGGTTCCTTTTTTAAAGCCAATTTGTTTCTCGTTACCTAAAATGATATCGGGATACTTCTTTTTTAGATTGTTAAATAGTGCTTTAGCAGATTCATCCTTCGAATTAGGGCGTTTCAGGTATTCGTTGTAGAGAAAGTCATTGTTTTGAAAAATAACCAACAGCCGTAAGTCAACGTTTAAATTTTTCGCTAATTCAACTACAATACCTTGTGATTCTAGATTTGAATTCTCCAGATTAAATGGAAATAAAATGTTCGATTTCATGACATTGCGTATTAATGACAATATAAAAATATATTAAATTGCCTTGCTGTAGTATTTACCAACTTTCTGGCGTGCTCTCATCAACCTCATTTTAATAGCACTTTTTGAAATATTTAATTCAGTCTGGATATCTTTTACAGAGTAATTATTTCTGTATTTTAATTCCAACAACTTTTTGTCCTGCTCCGGTATTTCATCCAAAGCCTTGTACAATTCCACCTCTCTTTCTTCTCTTTCTTTTCGCTCCTCAATGGAGGACAGGTCGCTATCATCGGGAATATAGTGGGTAACTAAATCAAAAGGTTCCACTTTGCTTTTCTGCTGTTTTTTTTGCGCTGTAACGCAATGATTAAATGTTATGGCATAAAGCCAGGTGGAGAATTTTGAGTTTCCCTTAAAAGCACTTTTTTTTGCAAAGGCCTTCATGAAAATATCTTGTGTCAAATCAAAAGCGTCGTCGGTATTTTGGGTAAATGATAAACATTTGTTAAACACTTTTAAATAATATCGATGATATAAAAGTTCCATACAGCTATTATCTCCGGTATAGTAAGCCTGGATTAATACTTCATCTGATTGTTTTGAATACTCTGACCTCTTCATTTTTTACTTTATTAATCTGTTAAATTGTTTATGTAAATTTATATGTATTGCAAGGCGCATAATAGAGACAAAAAGCGTAATTTTTAGGTCATTGTATTTCTTAATATCTAAGAGATTTATGAATAAGTAACTAAGAGAAACTCGTAGTTTTTGCTTAAGGGATAGTGTAATAGTTAGATAAACTATAGTTAAGAGTAGTCCATACGACCTATAAGATACATGCTTCCCATCTATCATGCTTATTTCTTTGGCCGCTTTTTAATAAAGTTGGCAGAAAGAATAGATCTGCTGTGAATTCGTATTTAAAACATTATTCCCGCAGCACACTTATTTTTCTGCCTTAAGGAAACCCTGCACACGGTTCACAATAGGTAATTTATGGATGGGGAAAGGCATACAAAAAAAAGTAAATATTAATAGCAATTCCCCTATGGTTCCACCAATTAATATATCCTTAAAATAAAGTTTATACTTTATTGGGATGACAAAACGGTTTATGGATTATATGAATATTGGACATATTAAACGATAGATACAATAGAATCGTCCGGGGTTAGCCTTTCACTTGTTATTCCTTTCTCTTTATACGACATTGTATTTAATACGTGCCTTATGGCTTCCTTTCTTGCATCGTCTTTATCATTGCCTTTTATGATTACCCAGGGCGATTCAACGGTGCTGGTGTGCTTAAACATTTCTTTTTTATAGTGCGTATAATCATTCCATTTCAGTTGTGCCTGCATATCAACCGTGCTTAGTTTCCATTGAATCAGTGGGTTTACCTTGCGTTCGTCGAGGCGTTTTTTTTGTTCTTCGGGATTGATGGAGAACCAAAGTTTTACTATTGCCAAGCCATCTTCCACCAACATATTTTCGAGCATCACAACCTGTTTTAAAAATAATTGATACTGATCATCGGAACAAAAACCCATAACCGGTTCAACAACAGCTCTGTTATACCAGCTACGATCGAAAAAAACTATTTCTCCGGGGTTAGGTAACTTTTCAATGTAGCGTTGGAAATACCATTGCCCGCTTTCTATCTCAGTTGGTTTATTAAGCGCAACTACCCTGTAAAACCTGGGGTTAAGGAAACGTATGAATCGCATAATGGCTCCTCCTTTTCCAGCACTGTCTCTCCCTTCGAATATGATGAGTAATCGTTTTCTATTTTCAACAATATCATACTGGAGTTTAATCAATTCTGTTTGCAGATTGATATATTCCGGATCGTTTTCTATTGAGTGGTAGTGTACCATAATTTATATTTTCAAATCTTGCAAATCGTCCTTTTCTCGCATTACTAAAACAGGAATCGTTGACTTAAGCAATAATTCATCGCTTATACTTTTGTGGAAAATAGTGTCCAGAAAAAATCGTTCATGTTTTATGGTTACCAACAAGCCCGCCTGGCTCTTTAAAATATAATCCTCTATTGCATCAATCACATTTTTTCCCTGAAAACTTTTAAATACATGTTTCCTGTTTTTTTTAATCGCATTCATAATCGTTTTATACCCGTCTATACTTTGAGGGAAAAAAGCGGTTTCCGATTTTGTAATATGTATAAAATGAATGTTTGAATCGAAAGCTTTTGCATACGATAAAACATCTTTTATGTATAGCTCGTTATAATTTAACTTTTTTAAATCGGTTGCATATACAATTTCACCTATTGGTTTAAAAGGACAGTTTTGCGGAACAACTAATACCGAGGCATTGTTTCTTTCAAAGATGTCATCATTGATTATTTTAAATTGCTTCTTGTTTTGTTTCTCATCTTCTGATATAGGTAACGCCACTAAGTCAATGGTTTCCTCCTTAAGTATTTTTCTGATTTCACTTAACCATTCACCGTGCACGTATCTGTGGTCAAACCTTATTTTTAGGTCGTTATCGGTTTTAGCATGGTGTTCGATATAATATTTATTGAACCTGGTAATTTGGTTATAAGCACAAAGCCAATTGTTTTTAACTAAAGAGTTATATTTTTCCTTGGTGATATTATTATCCAATTCGATATCAAAAACATTTAGCAATATCAGTTCGGCATTTAAATTTCGCGCAAATTTAACCGCATACACATAACAATCGGTGTATAATGGGTTATCTAGTTCAAAAGGAAATAATATTTTCATATAAACATTTTTTAATATTATGACTAAATGTCTTATGCAGGTCACGTAACATCCCAATGGTCATTTTTTCAAAATATCAGAATGTAGTTCTCAATAAATAAGTATTGTGACCAAATTTAGAGTGCCAGTCATAATTACTAGAGATTAGAGCAACATTTAACAGTATCATGAATGTCGTGGTATTCAAGATACAGAATAATTTTTTAACTATAAATAAATATTTATAAATTATAGGAGCAGTGCCACTTAAGTTTGATAAATTCGGTTAACTTATTCATGAATAGTTGCTTGAATTTAAGTATAGTTTTACCTACTGTAAGTAAGGCACGCATTTAAAAATATTACACCTCACATACCTCTTATTTTCCTAAAGGAGCCCATCGGCGCAGATCCCTATAGGAAATTGAAGGGTACGGGTGTGGCATGACAATATCAATATATTAAATTTTAATGGCGATCAATTTGATATTGCCAAATGAAATAATGAAATAAGATTCAGAAATAGTACCTTTAAGATATTAACTTAGTGGTCTTTTTTAGATTTATTGATTAACAAAACATACCTGATTGTGGGAAAAATTAAAAAGTTTGGAACTTTCGGTGGAGTATTTTCACCCTCTATTTTAACAATTCTTGGAGTAATCATGTATTTACGCTTTCCTGCAATTATTGGTCAGGCTGGTTTAATAAATACGATCGGAATTGTTGTTGTGGCGCACATTATTTCTATCACCACTAGTTTAAGTGTAGCCTCCTTGTCAACGGATAAACCAGTTCAAAACGGAGGTACTTATTTCATGATCTCCAGAAGCCTGGGGCTCCCGATTGGAGGCACGTTGGGTTTGGCCTTGTTTGTTGGGTTATCTTTTAGTGTTAGTCTTTACTTAATCGGTTTTTCAGAAAGCTTCTTGCAATATTGGGGTTTAACCAACAATATCCAAACAATCAGAATAACAGGAACGATTGTTTTGATTGCGGTTACAACCATCACATTTATCAGCACATCGCTTGCTATTAAATCCCAGTATTTCATTATGGCGGCAATCGGTTTATCGTTGCTGTCTATATTTTTGGGGAAACACGATTTTGCCCCGAGCGAAATAAATATAGCGCCGTTGGCCACTGCTGCCCCTTTTATGGTTTTGTTTGGAATATTTTTTCCGGCGGTAACAGGTTTTGAGGCTGGTGTTTCCATGTCGGGAGACCTTAAAAACCCCAGCAAGTCACTGCCTGTTGGTGCAATGATGGCCGTTGGTATTGGTTTTATTGTATACATTGGCTTGGCCTTTTTTTATGCCTTTACGGTCGATGCAAATGCCCTGGTTAACGATCCTCAAATATTATTTAAAATTTCACTTGTTCCGGCATTGGTCATAGCGGGCATATGGGGGGCAACGCTCTCTTCCGCATTGGGAAGCATTCTTGGGGCGCCCAGGATACTTCAGGCAATTGCGATGGATAAAATAGCACCCGGGTTTTTAGCAAAAGGAACCGGGAAAACAAATGAGCCACGCAATGCGTTATTGCTGGCATTTGTTATTGCGGAAGCAGGTATTTTGATTGGTGAACTTGATGTTATCGCCCGTATTGTTTCCATGTTTTTTATTACCACCTATGCGTTTCTGAATTTAGCCTCAGCCATTGAAAGCTGGTCGAGTTCAGATTTTAGGCCTGCATTTAAAATTCCAAGGTTTGTAAGTGTGATAGGGGCATTGGCCGCTTTTATTGTTATGATTCTGCTCGATTTTTTGGCCTTGGCAGGCGCAACTATCGTATTAGGACTACTTTATTTCTACCTGCAGCGGAAAGAGCTGATATTAGAAAGCGGCGACGCCTGGAGCAGTTTTTGGACGAATATGGCAAAACAGGCCCTACTCAAACTAAGTGCAAAAAAAGATAATTCGCGTAATTGGCGACCCAATATTGTATTGTTCAGTGGAGGAGAAAAAGTCAGACCGCATTTGGTTGAGTTAGGACTGGATCTTTCCGGAAAGCTTGGAGCACTGACCGATTTCAACTTGAGACTGGATGTTAATGCGGTACGCACATTAACACGGGGAAACGAGAAAAAAGATCAAAATCTAAAATATTTTCGCAGAGATTTACCTTGCAGTTCTATTGAGGAAGGGATAAGCACAGTGACCAACGTATATGGATTTAGCGGTTTCGAACCCAATACAGTTCTAATGGGCTGGAGCAAACAAGTTGAAAACAAAGAATTTTTAGTGAGGGTTTTGAACAACTTGAAAGCTAAAAAAATGAATACCGTTTTTTTAGATTATGACAGGAACAACGGATTTGGGAAAAAGGAAAACATAGATATATGGTGGAACGGCAAAGGGCGATTTTTAAGTTTGGCGTTAAATTTATTGAAATTCCTGCAAACGTCCGCTGAATGGCGTGACTCTGGTGTTAGGCTGTTGATTATTAACAGCGACTCATCTATCCACGACAATATATTCAGAGAAACATCGGCATTACTATCCGAGAAACGTATAAAAGCCGATATTAAAATATTGTCGGATGATTTTGGTTCAAGAACGACGGAAGATATTATCCATTCGGAATCGAATGCTGCGGATTTGCTGATGTTGGGCATTTCTTCCAATGTTAACTTATCTAAAGAGTACATTGATAAAATAAACAGAATAACCCAGCTTACAGCAAGTACACTGTTAATTCTTCCATCGCTTGAGTTTGAAGAGTTAAATTTAATCGATAAAAAGGTCGTTAAGGTTAAAACTGCCGAAACGAAATCAGAACTGGTGCCTTTGCCTGCACTTCCCTCAATGGAGAACGCTGTTGTTAGAAGCCGACTTGAAAAGCTTGATCATAAATTGTGCTCGATGGGGGAAAAATTTGTGGACACCGCTTTTGATTCAACCGTAGAACAGTTGGCATTAATTCTGGGTAAAATTCAAGAAGTTTCCGTGCAAAATATTGCCATGCTCAAAAAAGAGGTATTTCAGTATAGTAAAATCGAATTCCAAAAGGCTGTTGCCAGAAACCATCAACAATACCTTAGGAAAATGACTTCAATTGTTGATACACAAAATAAGGAGTATTTAAGTGAAGCCGGAAAAATATTACAAAATGGCATTCAACTTTTGATTTCCGAATTAGGCAACCATGTTTTTGAATCACCGGAAACCATTTTGATCCCATTCTTTTTAGAAAAGAAAAACAAAGAGAAAAATATAAAATATCAATTTCGCAAAAACCTGAATTACCATATTGACAAACACGTGTTTGTTAATTTAAAATCATTGGTTGAAAATATTGAAGAAGGGACGTTGGGCTTTTTAATGGATATCCGAAAAAGCATTATGGGTATTAATGATTCCTATCAGAAACTCACTTTTGTAAATAACATTGACAAGGATAATATATTTGTGGACATTGACTTACAAATAGAAAAAACAAGCGAGATTGCACAAAAATTAAATGCGTTAAAAAATAACTCAAGAAATAGTCTGATGGTTGCCTTTCGTGAGGTGACTTGTAGTTTGGCAAGCGACACACAACATATTGAACGTATCGCTCAATCCAATAAACACAAGAGCGTAAAGAATCCTGTCAATATTGAGCTGTTAAAGTCCTTTTCAGAGGAGTGGGGTAAAGGTGCAAATTTATTAAACAATACGCTTTTGTTGGATATGAATATCTTAGCTCAAAAGGACATAGCCGACAATATCATAACAGCAGGGAATGACAAAATCTATAATCATGTTTCTGATATTATTTTGAAACCGGCACAAGATATTTTGGATATTGTGAATCAATTTAGTGTGAATCAGTCTCTTAAGGTTAAGTTGCCAGATCTGGAGGATAAAATTGAACTCATCGCAATTGTAAATGAGCTGATTCAAAAGGTAATCGGAAATATTGAGAAATTGCCGGAAGAAATGAGTGTTCCCGAACATATTTCCAAAGATTCGGAACCGATACGTTTGTTGGCTTATACGGAACGCGTGGTGTACCCAAACAAATTGGCTGCAAACTACACGGACACGTTGTTCCGCGAACCTTACTACCGGGATGTCGAAAAACTGAACAAAGTGGTGGATTATGCCATTATCGAAATTAAAGAAGCATGCAGTTTATTCGTCTTTCATATTAATAACATTGAGAATACAGAAACCGAAGGAGCACCGAATGATACAATAGACAAGGCCTTTTATAAAAAGGTGATATCGCAGGTAGAAGGAGAAAAGAAAAAAATTGAGTTGGAGCTGAACAAGATAAACGGTAAATCCATCAACTATCTGCACAACTCGTTCTCCAAGCTATTTTACCATGCCATTATCGAGGAAGGAAAAGGGGAGAAGAAGGAACAAAGGCCAAGTAAAAAGATTGTTTCAAGTTTGCGGGGGCAACTTACAAAATTTAAGGAAAATATTAACAATGCCATCATTTATGTAATAAATAGTACTAATGCCAGCCTGCTTATTTCTAAAAAATACATAGAAGAACAAAAAGCGGCTGAAATTAGCAACGGACAGCTTCTTGATTTTATCGAAGATATCAGTCCCATTAAAAATATTTATAACTCGGTTCCGGTATTTTATAGAAACCTGATGAGCAGTGGCTCAACTATTAACAATGATTTTTGGATTCCAAGGGATCGGGAAATTAAAATTGTAAAAAATGCTTTACTACGTCATAAAAACGGGATAGGAGGTGCTTTGGTTATTAAAGGAGTGCATGGTGCTGGAAAAACCACCTTGTCTAGGCATGCGTTGAGAGTTTTATTCAAAAAGAACAATGGATTCTGGATTGATCCGCCCGTTTCCGGCTCCGCAGATCCAAATGACTTGCTGAAAAAGTTTCAAAAGGAAATCGCGAATTTAAGCGATTTGGATAGTATCTGCAGGAATATGCCTTACGAAAGCGCAGTCGTCATTAACAATCTCGATTTATGGTGGGAACGGCGACCCGGTGGAGGAGATGTTATTTTAAAGTTAATAGAATTGATCAAGTGGTACGGCAATAGAATATTTTTTATTTTGAATTGCGATTCAAATTCATTCAAGGTAATCAATAGCATTTACCATATTTCAAACCATGTGCTTGAATTGGTAGATTGTGAACCTTTTAATGCGAAAGAACTGCAACATCTTATTTTAAACAGACACAAATCAAGTGGAATAACTTTAAGTTATCAAGGTAAAACCGAAGATGCCATTTCGCAATTAAAGTTTTCCTTATTGTTTAACCAATACTTTTATTTATCGGGCGGAATACCTGGCATTGCGATGAATATTTGGAAAGCAAATATTGTCAAGTTTGAGAAGGACACGATTTCTATCAGGAAACCGGCGAAATATAATTCCGATCCTTTATGTTATTTGCAGAAGGAGTGGCTTCTGGTAATTTCCTTGTTTATTCAACATAAACATATTGATATAAAAAAACTTGTCCGTTTAACGAATTACAAAATGGAGGTGGCCAACAATTTAATACATGGGATGAAAAACGCAGGTGTTATCGTTGAAAAAGACTCGCAAATATTTATGCTAGACCGAAATATTGAGCCCTATTTGGTTTATTGTTGTAAAACTTTTGAATTAATTTAAAATCAGAATCATGATACTTACCATTGTTGCGATTGCAATATTTCTATTTTTTGTTTTCAGGTTAATAAACTATATAAAAAGCAAACTGCCATTGACAAGCCGTTTTAGGCATTTCCTATTTTATGTTTTGCCCATCGCAGAGTTATTAAGCTGGATCGGCCTTGTTTTATGGTTTTTTGCCGAGGTTTACTCTTCAGGTAACAACTTTATGCTGATAGCGGTTTCTGTTCTACTTGTTATATTTACTATCCCCTCTATCGCTTTACTAAAGGATTTTATTGTCGGCATTAATCTTAAATCGCAAAATAAGATTAACGAAGGAGATTATATTGATTTAGAGGATGTTAAGGGTAATATTATCAGAGCAGGACATTTTAGGTTAGATGTTGTGGACAAACAGGGAGATGCCAATTCCATTTCATACAGTGCAATTCGCTCCCATGTAATTAAATCACAAAGCACCCACCAAAGGCTTACCAAAGTAAAACTGTCATTTTCGTTTGAAGAAAGCGAAAATATAAATGATATAGTTTCTGATTTAAGATTACAGATATTAAATACGGCTTGGGTTGCCGCTGGATATGAACCAATCGTTGAAATAGAGAAGATAGAGAATGGAAAAGTCGACCTAAAGGCCGACATATTTACTATAAGCGAGTCTTATGCGGAAAACATAAAAAAAATGCTGGTTAAATATTTCGGGCTTTAAATCCATTTTCTTTTTTTAAAATAAATCAACATTCCCCCAACAATTAAAAGCATCACCAATAACATCATCGGATATCCATACTTAAACTTTAATTCCGGAATAAATTCAAAATTAGTTCCATAGATACCGGCAATAAACGTGAGCGGAATAAAAATAACGGAAAAAATAGTCAGAAATTTCATGATATCATTTAACCTGCTGCTTACCTGGGTATGGTATATATTCAATTGGTTACTAAGAATTTCCTTGTAGTTGTTGAGCGAATCTACCGCATGGTTAATATTGCTCTGTAATTCCTTGAAAAACATTATATTATTATCGTTAATATATTCGCACTCCAGTTTTATAAGGTTAAATATCATTTCTTTACAGGGTGCAATGGACTTATGTAAGTAAATCATTTCGCTTTTGTAGAAATTGATTTCCATCAGGATGGATTTATCCGTAACATGTAATAGTTTTTCATCCAGGTTTTCCACTTTTTCGCCAATTTTACTGATAATGTAGGTGTAATTATCAATAATAATGTCAATAAGTGCATACATTAAATAATCAGAACCCAATAGCCGTAACTTTTTCCTGGTGTTTTTTAATCGTTCCCGAACAGGAGTAAACACGTCGCCTTTTCGTTCCTGAAACGTGATTAATTGCTTGTTTTTAAGTAGAAATACGATATTCTCGGTGCTTACTTTATCGGCTTCGTTATTTGCCAGGCTAGCCATCTTGGCGGAGACATACAAACAGTCTTCATATTCAATGACCCTTGGCCTGCTATGTGTATTTAAGACTTCAGATATAATTACGGGATCAATATTCAGATAGTTAGAAACGTTTTGCATGATCTGTTCATTGTGAAGACCGTAAATATTAATCCAGGAATTAACGTTTTCTAAATCATACCTGTATAGATCTGCCAAGTCATCCACCTCAATTTCTATTAATGATTTTTCATCATAGCTGATTAAATGAATGACCGTATCGTCTATCTTTTTCTCGCCCCTAAACATAATGCGATCAGGAGAAAGGCCAATATGTTCTTTGTTACTTTTTAGAAAACGAGCCATTTGATCAGTATTTAAAAGTTACTGTTGAATGACACCACATATTTTCAGGAAATTACGCACCATCAATAATCCATCTTCGCCTGAAACTTCGGGGTGTGACTGAAAACCATAAACCGGTTTATTTTTATGCTTTATGATTTCGGTTGTACAAGTATCTGAGGTGCCCAGGCTTTCGAAAGAATCCGGCAATTCAGACACGTAAAAAGAATGTCTTTTGACCAAAGACACTTCTGTTTTATCTAAACCTTCAAAAATTGGGTCTTCCGGTTTAGTGATGGTGATTATCTCCTTTCTGGCATGATAATCAGGTAGTTTTTTTATCCGGCCTCTGTTGGCTACCGCAATTATTTCATGCCCTAAACAAAACCCCAGGATAGGGACATTAAAATTAAGCATGGCCACAAAGTTAGAGGTCAGGTTTAAGGGTTCGTACGGGTTTCCCTTACCTCCGGATAAAATGATTCCCTTTATCTTGCTTTTTGCAGACAAGGTGATCGGTTGATTATGATCAAAAAACACATAATCAAAATCCTGCTCCGACAAATATTGCCTTTTAAACTTTTTAATAAATGCACTTTGATTATCGATAATTAATAACATCGCAATTGGTTATTTTTATTTTGAGTTGTTCTTGTCTTCACTAATATAGTCAATATCACCATGTTTGTCTATGTATTTCTTCATTTTGCCCGATTTTAAGCTGTAATCATCATTAAAATCATCATCTTCGTCCATGATCTGGAAAGCAAGTTCTTTCGACATTCGTACCATATAAACAACATCGTCTGTTTCCAACCTAAGGGCCGATATTTGATGGCCCTTTGAATCCTTATAGGTGATTATGTCGTCATGAAGCCCATCGCTGTTTACCAGTTTGAGTTGTTCTTTCAAGTCCACTGGCAACTTGTGGTAATCGACAATAGTTCTTTTTTTGTTTTGTGCATTGAATTTGTTCATGGCTTACCAGTTTAATAAGTATGCAAACACTAAAGGAGCAACAATGGTTGCATCCGATTCGATGATAAATTTGGGAGTATCAGTACTAAGCTTCCCCCAGGTTATTTTTTCGTTGGGGATTGCACCGGAATATGATCCATAACTCGTGGTTGAATCTGAAATCTGACAGAAATAGCCCCAAAAAGGTATACTGGTTTCGTTCAGATCTTGCGATAACATGGGCACCACGCATATTGGAAAATCACCTGCTATGCCACCGCCAATTTGAAAAAAGCCTATTTTACCTTTTATTGTATTCTCCTTGTACCAATTAGCCAGCCATGTCATATATTCTATTCCTGACTTAACTATAGATGGATGAAGAACTCCCTTAATGCAATACGAAGCGAAAATATTGCCCATGGTAGAATCTTCCCACCCGGGAACCACTATCGGAAGGTTTTTTTCTGCCGCGGCAAGCATCCAACTATGCTTGGGGTCTATTTCGTAGTAATTTTCCAGCACGCCGGACAATAGCAATTGGTACATATACTCATGCGGGAAATATCTTTTCTCATTGTTTTGTGCTTTATCCCAAAGTTCATAAATATGTTGTTGTAATCGTCTGAAAGCCTCCTCTTCGGGAATACAGGTATCCGTAACCCGATTGAATCCATCTTCCAATAACCCCCACTCATCCTCGGGGGATAAATCTCTGTATCCGGGAATCCTTTTATATGATTTATGGGCTACCAGATTCATGATATCCTCTTCGAGGTTGGCACCCGTGCATGATATGATATGCACTTTATCCTGCCTGATCATTTCGGCCAAAGATTTTCCCATCTCGGCTGTACTCATAGCGCCGGCCAGGGTAATCATCATTTTATTTCCTTGGGCCAATTGTTTTTCATATTCTTGTGCCGCATCAACTATGCTGGCAGCATTGAAATGCTTATAGTGCTCAAGCATAAAATTTGATATGGGCCCTTTATTGTTCATTGTATTTGAATTTATATGACAGGAGTTTGTAATATAATTTGGCAGCCAAAAAGTTTGGGGCTTTTAAATCCGTTATAGGTGCTAACTCTACAATATCAAACCCCAATACTTTTTTGGCTTTAAATAATTCTTTTAATAATGTTAAGGTTTCATACCATCCTAAACCACCGGGTTCCGGAGTTCCTGTTGATGGCATGATGGATGGGTCAAAAACATCCAGGTCAATGGTTAGATAGACTTTATCTGTCATCTTATCAATGGCTTGCTTAATCCAATCATTCTTTCCCGCGATATCCTGAGCCAGGAATGCGTTATCTTTTTTAAAATATTTCGTTTCAGAAACATCCATACTTCTGATGCCTATTTGAATCAGATTTGTGTTTAACGAGGCTTGGTGTAATGCACAGGCATGATTATATTTTGAGCCTTCGTACCGATCGCGCAAATCGGCATGGGCGTCCAGTTGCACTACGGTTAAATCTGAATAAGCCTCTGTAAATGCTTTAATTATTCCAATACTAATAGAGTGCTCGCCTCCAAAAAAGGTCAAGAATTTGTTAAGTTCCAATAACTTTTTTGTGGATCTATAAATGCCATCAAACATCTTTTCTGGTGTCTCTTCTGCTAAAATCCCAGGTAGGATATGAATCCCTTTTTTGAATACTTCAGAGTTTGTCTCTATATCATAAAGTTCCATGTTTTCGCATGCCTCCATGAAAGCTTCAAAACCTTTATCCGCTCCTTTTCCCCAGGTACTTGTTCCATCATATGGGATTGACTGTAGCAGTATATTGGCTTTAGAAAACAGTGTGTACTCTTGTTCAATACCTCCAAACGGTTTCATTAATTCACCTCCTTTTGCAATCGCATATTATTTATTTCTACATTGGGCACCGGATTTGTTGAATGTTCTTTTGTGTTGTATCCCAGTATTTTAAACATTTCATCAGCAGACTGTTCTTCTCTGTAAACATAGTGCTTAAAGTTACCCTTTTCATCCCTGTCGATGATGACATGTTTAG
This sequence comes from Saccharicrinis sp. 156, assembly GCF_050589685.1. Lineage (NCBI taxonomy): Bacteria > Pseudomonadati > Bacteroidota > Bacteroidia > Marinilabiliales > Marinilabiliaceae > Saccharicrinis > Saccharicrinis sp. 156. Next base: position 23,062 of record NZ_JBNGOS010000001.1, on the reverse strand, counting down.
GTGAAGGGATTAGACAATGTTTTATACCTCCATATCCACTAATTGAATCCTGATAAGCACCTGTGTGAAAAAAACCAAGGTAAAGAGGTTCCTTGTCGGTTTCCTTATACTTAGGAAGCAATATCTCCTGGTTCAAATCTTCCGAATTGTAATAATCTGAATGGTCGCAACTAATACCGCCAATATTTATCCGCTGATATTCATTATCCCACTTATTTAAGGGAAGCAAAATGAATTTTTCGTGGATTGACCAGGCATCCGGTATAGTGTTCATCAGGCTGTTATTGATGATATACCAGATTTCCGTATCATTTTGTTGTTTTTGCTCCAGAACCTCAAATATGATCGCTCCTGATTCTCCCACCGTATATTTGCCAAATTCGGTATAAATATCCGGTTCCGGTATATTATCCTTAATACAAGCTTCTTTAATGTTTTTAATAATTTCGTTAATCATGTACTCATAATTATACTCAAAGCCCAGATGGTTGCGAATTGGAAATCCTCCTCCCAGATTGATTGAATTTAATGTTTCGCACTCCTTTTTTAACTCGGAATACACACCTAAAGCTCTTTGAAATTCGCCCCAGTAATACAGCGTATCTTTGATGCCTGAATCCACGAAAAAATGGAGCATCTTCAGTTCAACTTTAGCATTGTTATGAATATGTTTCTTGTAAAATTTTTTAAACTCACCACTAGGTATGCCCAACCTGGAGGTATAGTATGCCGACTGTATTTCCTCATTGATAGCCATTCGCATACCAATTTTAACCTTATGGTTAAGGTTAAACATTTTCAACCTATGCAATTCTCTTTCGCTATCCAGTATTAAAATTGAATTGTGAAAGCCAGCTTGCTGAAGTTGGATAATCTTGGTTAAATATTCTTCCGTTTTGTAACCGTTGTGAACGATGGTGCGATTCTTATCAATTTTCTTTTCCTTATATAGATGTAAAATCAAATCAATGTCATAAGAAGATGAGGTTTCAAGGTTTACATTGTGCTTTAATGCTTCATTTACCACATGATAAAAGTGATTGCACTTGGTACAATAACAATAGTTATAAGAGCCTTTATATCCGTTGTTTTTTATGGCCCTGTTAAAGAGGTTTCTGGCCTTTTTAATTTGGTCTCCAATTTTGGGTAAATAAATAAACCTAAAAGGTGTGCCATATTGCTCAATTAGATATTTAAGCGATACCCCATGAAAAGTCAGGTAATCATTTCTTAGGTCAAATCCTTCTTGCGGAAAGTAATAGCTTTGCTCAATTAGGTCGAAGTATGAATTTTTCATTTTACGTAAATAGCATCAATGTTGATTAATTCGTTTTAAATTATAAATGTCTTTTCTTCTATCCGCCATGTTTTTAACACTTCCATGGTTTCTTAAATCTCTTAATAAATCCAGGTCTACATCCGCAATTAATATCATTTCGGTATTCGGTGTTGCTTCCGCTTTAATTCCGTTGGTTGGAAACTGAAAATCACATGGCGTAAATACCATTGACTGTGCATACTGAATATCCATGTTGTGAACATTAGGCAGGTTACCCACACTACCTGCAATAACCACATAACACTCATTTTCTATGGCCCTGGCCTGGGCGCAATTTCTTACCCTGGAGTATCCGTTTTGTGTATCTGTTAAAAAGGGCACAAACAAAACTTCCATTCCGTCATCTGCCAGCAATCTCGATAGTTCGGGAAACTCTATGTCATAGCAAATAAGAATTCCTATTTTACCGCAATCCGTATTGAACGTTTTTACTTCACTGCCCCCTTGTAATGCCCATACTTTTCTTTCGTCGGGTGTAACATGTAGTTTTTCAAATCGCTCAATGCTACCATCTCTTCTGCACAAATAACCTACATTAAAAAGGCTGTTGTCCACCAGTTCGGGCATGCTTCCGGTAATAATGTTGATGTTATAACTGATAGCCAGTTTGGACATAGCTTGTATAACTTCTTCGGTATATTTAGACAATTCCCTAATGGCATCCGGTTCGCTGAGATGATTATATGCAGCCATAAGAGGTGCATTAAAAAACTCGGGAAACAAGGCAAAGTCACTTTTGTAACCGCTTAAAGCATCTACAAAATATTCAACCTGTTGCAACAACTCCTGTGATGTTTTATAGGGCCTCATTTGCCATTGAACAACTCCAATCCGCACTATCTTTTTAATAGATGCTGCTTTGGTTTTCGGTTTTTCAAAAAACACGTTATCCCACCTCAATAGCACTGCATACTCCTCCGATTCAACATCGCCTTCCAAATAGTTTTTTAAAATTCTTACGGGATGAAAATCGTTTGATATTTGAAAGTTCAAAACCGGATCGTTTATCTCCTTTGCCTTTACTTTTTCAATATATTGCCGGGGCGTAATTTCCTTTGAATATTTATGGTAATTTGGAATTCTGCCTCCAAACAAAATACCTCTAAGATTGAGCCTTTCGCAAAGTTCTTTTCTATAATCATATAATCTTCTGCCTAACCTTAAACCTCTGAATTCGGGCTTTACAAATACATCAATTCCATACAGAATATCTCCATCATCCGAATGCGTATCAAAAGTGTAATTACTGGTTATTTCACCATAGGTATGGTGGCCTTCTAAATCGGAAGAGTTTACAATTATGCTTAGTGCACAACCTGCAATTTCTTCGTTTACCTTAATGACTACTTGTCCCTCCGGAAATATATCGATAAGTTTTTCAATTTTTTCCGGCGCCCAATACGCGTTATCTAAGGCATGATACGAACTAATCATGACCTCTTTGAGTTCGGCGTAATCATTAATATTTAAGTAACTAAGCTGAACATTGCTTATTTCATTTTCCATTTTCTCAAATCCAAACAAATTCTAAATTAAAATTTTATTTTTTAGACTAGAAAAAAAAAAATGGTAACACAATAAATTATCTTTTTTCAAACAATTCAAATATAATGATTATTGACTCCATGAGGTTTGTTTGTAAACATTAACAATTTATTAACAGTTTATATCTAACCAAATGTTTAGATTTGTCAAATAATTTGAAGCAAATGCCAAGATATAAAGCATATAACGAACAAGAGGTGCTGGAAAGGGCTATGAATCTTTTCTGGAAAAATGGTTATGAAGCTACTTCTATGCAACAATTAGAGAAAGAAATGGGGATTAACAAATTTTCTATTTATTCTAGTTTTGGTAGTAAAAGTGGCTTATTGCAAGAAAGCATAAAATGTTATGCCCAAAAACTAAATTCCATTGTAGAAAAATTACAAAACACACCAGGTGGTGTGAAAGCTATACAACAATATTTTTACGATTTTATCAATTTCTCGAAAGAAAGTGATTTGCAAAAAGGTTGTCTTATTACTAATACGGCCAATGAATGTATAGTAGAAAACAATATGGAAATTCAACAGTTATTAAATTATTATACCACTGGAATAAGAGATGTTTTTGCCGAAAAATTAAGGGAAAATATTACTTATAGCGAAGAAGAAGTGCAAGAAAAAGCAGATTATTTGTTTATCGCCATGTTCGGATTTTCTTCGGCTACCAAAATATTTACTTACACACAATTAAAGAACTATATAAGTCACATATTTAAGAATATTTAAAAAAATTTAAACAATAACTAACTAATCGTTTAGAAACAATAAAATGTAATACCATGAATAAAATAGAAAAAATAGTAGTTGGAGTAAGTAGTTTACTAATGAGTATTGTATTAATTCGATTTTCCATTTCCAAATTAGCAGGTTGGGAAGTTTCAGTCAATGCGTTTATCGAAATGGCAAAACCATTAAGCATAAATCCTACTTTTTTTAGGTTAATTACAGGCGTCCAAATTTCAATTTTGTGCTTATCATACATGGCCACTGCTCTTTATACTTTATTTATGGGTAAGAAATATTTTTTCTCGCCATTGAGTTACTATAAATTGAGTGTCTTTGCCAATACATTTGGTTTTATTACCATGGTAGGTGCTTTGTTGGCAGAATTCTTTTTGCGTATTCAGCCTAAATGGCCTTTGGTATATATTGCCATAGGTATCATATTCTTTTCAATTCTCAATGCATATATTATTAATAGAAAAGCAAATCAATCAATAGTAGTCACTCAATAAAACACATGAATTATGAAGATTATAAATATTTTAAGTATTTGTATGTTATTAAGCGTAATGAATGCCTGTGATGTAAAAAACGGCAAAAAATCATCTATAATTAAAGAAGAACCTATGGAAGTAAGCATTGCACAATCCCAAGTATTGGAAGAGCGTAAAATAAGTTTTGGTAAAAAGGCCGACGAAAAAACGAAACAAATTTATAAAGAAGGATTAGAAGCAGTAAAGGAAAGTGGCATATTAAAATCTGCTAAAAATGTAGGAGATTCAGCCCCAGGTTTTACCTTAAAAAATGCACTGGGAAAAGCAGTGTCATTGCAGGATTATTTGCAAAAAGGACCTGTTGTTTTGGTTTGGTACAGAGGGGGGTGGTGTCCTTACTGCAATATCAATTTACAGTTTTTACAGCAAGAATTACCCAATATTAAAGCGCAAGGCGCTAATTTAGTTGCGCTAACGCCAGAAATTCCTGACCAATCTATTAGCACTAGCGAAAAACATGATTTAGCTTTTGAGGTGTTGAGTGACATGGGTAATAAAGTAGCAAAAGACTATGGTGTGGTTTTTAAATTAACCGATGATGTAGCCAAAATATATAATGAAAAATTTGATCTAAACGCATACAATGGGGATGATTCAAACGAACTACCATTAGCGGCCACTTATATTATTAATACCGATGGGGAAATAGTATATGCATTTTTAGACAGCGATTACAGAAATCGTGCAGAGCCTGCGGAAATCACTGCTTTTTTAAAGAAAATGAAGCAGAAGTAATATAGGCCATAAATAATCCCTTAGGTGTACCATAATACCTAAGGGATAAATATCATAGTATTAAATGTTTGACTACCTGATCATGGCATAATCAATTTGCTATCTGTAAAACTACGCTAACAAATATACCCAGTCATTATTGGCGGTATCCCCCGGTAAAATACTTTCGATCAACTTTTATAAAACTATGTTCTAAAATTTATTATATTACTACTGTTCATTTTCCAGGGGAGATAGATGAATGATGTTAACACAGATGAATAGAAACGGTAGTAATAATGCGTAATGCACTGAAATTTATATTTTTTATCACCTTGCTGATCCCAGCTCTTTCCGCCTACTCGCAGAAGCTGTATCGTATTAGAGGCCTGGATTTTACCGGGAATAGTATCTTATCAGAAGAAGTGCTTCTGGAACAGTTTAATACCGTTCCGCGCCAAAAATTGAATAGGTTGTTATTTTGGAAGAAAAAACCGGAGTTTGCTTTGACTGTTCTAAAAAACGATATTGACCGGTTAAAAAGTTACTACATCCGCAATGGCTTTATACATCCTGAAATCAGCTATTCGCTCGATACCATAAAGCATAAAAAGCATATTAATATCCTTGTGTCCATTCTTGAAAATGAATATGTAACTGTTGATTCCATACATTTTAAGGGTTCAACGGATAGCCTGGCACAGGCGATAATTGCTTACTCACAAACCAAAATCCCATTAAAGCAAAAACAACGATTTAAGGATGTTGATGTTTTTAAAACAGAGAACATACTCCGGCAGAATTTTTCAAATGAAGGTTACCCTTTACTGCAAACTACCTATCAAATCCTATTTGATAAACAGAAAAAGGCTGTAAATGTGTACTTTAAGGTTGATCCCGGTAATCGGAGTTTTTTTGGTGATATAAACATTACAGGCGATACCCTGATACCAGAGACATTTATCAGAAAACGCATCTTATTATCAAAGTCTGATTTGTACAGCCAGGAAAAAATAAACAAGACACAGGAAAATATATTTGATACAGATCTTTTTCAGTATGTGATTATCAATGCGATGAAAGACAGTGTTGTCGAGAATAACATACCTATTGAAGTCATTGTAAAAGAACTTCCGCGTTACGCTTTTGAGGGGGGGGTGGGGTACGGCACCGAAGACAGGTTAAGATTATCGGGAGAGATGAAACGATTAAGTTTTTTGGGCGGCGCTAGAAGGCTGATATTGAAAGGCAAAACTTCCTATTTTGTTCCCTTAAGCATTGACCTCAATTTTATTCAACCAGACTTGTTCCTGAATAACCTGGATTTTTCTTTTAATCCTTTTTTCATAAGAGAAAGGGAACAAAGCTATCAGATAGACCGCGTGGGCGGTGGAATAAATTTCCTGTATCCTTTGAATAAAAAAATAAAAGTGAACTTAACTTATGCCATTGAGCGCGACAACCTGACTGAACTTAATGATTTGCAATTGGATGAAAGCGAACTGAAACATGACAAATCTATCCTCACTGTTGGTAGTGTGTACAATTCTACCAACAACAGGTTTTATCCTAGACAGGGATATAAAATGGATGGTACATTATCTTATGCAGGTCTAGGATTTGGCCATGATATTCAATATTACCAGTTTCAATTGTCGCTACGTAATTATTCGGCATTAACCGAAAATTTAATCCTTGCTTTACGTTTTAAAACAGGTGTGATTCAAAACATCCAAAACTCGGACGAAACACCTATTGAAGAAAGGTTTTATGCCGGAGGGGCCTCCTCGTTAAGAGGCTGGACCAGACATGGTATTTCACCGGTGGACCAGGAAGGTTTTGCCATTGGGGGAAATACACTTATGGAAGCAAGCGCTGAGCTGAGGTTTCCTATTTACGATATTTTTGGAGGCGTTGTTTTTATGGATGTTGGAAATGTTTGGTCAGATTCTTACCAGTATTCCATGGCCTCGTTACACTATAATGCCGGTTTGGGTTTTAGGATTAAATCACCTATAGGCCCCATCCGTTTGGACATGGCATCTCCGGTTATTAAAGACGCTTTTGATTTCCAATTTTTTATTTCAATCGGACAAACCTTTTAAGTATCAAATAATGATCATCAGAATAATAAAAATAGCGTCATATGTGTTGGGAGGTATAATCGGCCTTTTACTGTTGCTGTTAATGCTAGTTAGGTTTGGGTATTTAAATACCACTATTGTCAATATAGTATCCAGCCAGGCCAGCAAAAATATGGATGGTGAATTAATCATTGAATCTTTACAGGGAAATATATTTTCTGATTTTAGCCTTGAGAACATCCATCTTAGTCAAGGTGGCGATACCTTATTAAGCTGTCAGACGATGCATATTGACTACCGGATTTGGAGTTTGCTGCAAAATAAAGTTGAGGTTAACCACTTAAAAATAATCAGGCTGCATCTTAATGTGGTCCAGGAACAAGATTCAACTTTCAATTTGGCTAATGTTTTTGTAGCAAGTGATAAAAAAGGTTCGGAGACCAATGGCTCGACATTTGATCTGAATATTAAAGAATTCACCTTGTCCCAACTTACTTCCAACATTAATATGCTGGAGAAAAACCAATCTGTTCCGGATTATATTGAATCTAATCTGCAGACCTCCTTGCAACTTTCCGGTGATCAGTTTGAAGTAGATCTTAAAGCATTCGACTTGGCTACACAAAATCCGGATTTTAAGGTGGTTAAGTTGTCCGGAAAATTCTATAGAACATTGGATAAACTGAATTGGACTGATATAGTGGTGCAGTTAAACAGCACATTGGCTAAAACCGATGGAGATATTGAATTTAATGAGAAGAATAAAATTACTGCCCATATCAATATTGCCCCGTTGGATTTCTCGGATTTTAATGCCTTGTTGCCGGGGTTAAAATTATACGGTAGCCCAACCCTTTATTTTTTGTTAGAGGGTAATTCGGATAAGTATACACTGGAGGCCAGCATTAAACAGGCGATGCAAACAATTCGGCTTAAAAGTGTTTTATCCGATTGGCACGGCGAACCAACATATTCAGGCAATCTTTTGCTAGAAGGGATTAACGGTGCTTATTGGACGAACGATCCCACCTTAAAATCCCATGTTACCGGTAAAATGCAGGTGCAGGGTAAAGGATTTGATATGCATGAGAGTGTAATAACTTTGGAAGGCAGTTTTAAAGAGATCATGTATGATAATTACAGTTTCCGTAATCTAAAAGTAAATAGTACGAAAAACAGAGGGGATTTAAAGGGTGAATTAAGCACGTTGGCTTCCTTTGGGGATATTCAGCTCAATTATCGTCTCACTACAATTTTTAGCCAGCCTAAATATAATGTTAAAGCCAGGTACCGCAACTTAAACGTACAGCATTTGCCGGGCATTGATTCCATCTACACCCTTTTAAACGGTACCATTTCAGTTGTTGGTACAGGTACATCATTAGATAATTTAATGGCTGATGTGGTAGTTAATTCCAATAACTCCATGCTGTTGGATTATCCCATCGATGATTTCAAAATTCAGGCCAATTATAAACAAGGTGATTATCGTTTCACTGGCTTAAATTTTGATACGCCTTATTTTGGCTTAACGGCCCAAGGTAAAGGTAACTTGAAAAAAAGCAATCATATCAGTTTTGGTTTTGAGGCCAGAAACATAAGCCCATTGTTGTCCGAGTTTAATCTTCCAGGTATTGAATTGCAGGGAACACTGAATGGTCAGATAAACGGAAAAGCAGAAGATTTTAACGTTGATATTAACCTGGCACTGGATCGGGCTAAATACGATTCTTTGCGGATAGGCAACAGTAATGCGCATATCCTGTTAAATGTTTCGGATAAAATATATCAGGGTGAAGTAACCCTTAAATCAACAGATTTAAGCCATACTTCCTATCACCTTCAAGCATTGGATTTAACCGGTGATTTTACCAAGGATATAATAAATACCCAACTTACACTGGAAGTAAACGATTCGTTAAACGCATCATTTCGTGGAGGTTTGGTGAATTTTCAAAGCCCCACACTTCAGGTGGATCAATTAGACATTAATTATAACGGGGTACAATGGGCCAACAACCAGGATTCTACCTATATCAATCTTAATCCCAAAAACATTTATGTACATCAATTCAATTTAAATTCAGGAATTCAAAATATTGGCGTACACGGCGTTTTCTCTTTTGATGGAGCACAAAACCTGAAAATCGATATTCAAGACTTTGATTTAAGCCATGTGCCGCTGCAAAGCCATGTACCCTTCCGGTTATCAGGAAGCTTATCTTCCTATTCCCATCTTACCGGAACCGCTCATTATCCTATCATCCACAATCAAACCTCTATCGAGCAACTTAATATTAACGAATATAGTATTGATAAAATCACCACCAACCAGCATTATGAAAACCAGCTGCTGACGCATACCGGTATATTTAACAAAAAAGACGGTCAACCTATCCGAACATCTTTTAGCATTCCACTGCACTTGTCACTCAGCGATAGTATCTATTTATTACGTGATACCCCTTTGTTTTCGGCATCCCTGCATGTAGACAGCCTTGACGTGAATGCCATGTACCGTATTAATCCTTTAGAAAATGTCATTATTAAAGGTTTTGCATTTGCCAACATCAAGGTTTCTAATACTATCGCTAATCCCATGATTAATGGGGAATTTAAATTAACGAAAGGACTATTTGAAGATAGTGAGTTGGGTGCCTACTATAAGGATATTCACCTAAACGCCAGTGTTTATAAGAGTTTGGTTACACTAAACGGATTGAGTGCCAAGACCAATAAAAAAGGCAAGCTTGATTTGAACGGGTACCTTAACCTGGAAAATGGGTTGTCTACCGATTCTAGCAATATTTTTATAAAATTAAAAACTACTAGCTTTCAGGCCTTAAGATCCAATAGGATGGATATGAACATGGATGCCGATATGGTGATCGTGGGTTCCAGTCAACACCCTATCCTGAATGGTCAGGTAACACTTAACCGTTCGCGAATAAACGCCGATTATTTAACGCAATATGCTAATCAAAAAACCGACGATCCCAACCCACCGTTACTGCTGGAGGCGATGGGTGAAGAACAAAACGATACCGGAATGCCCGACTCCATTAAATCTGATTTTATGATTTCATCCTCCACCATATTCAAAAACTTGCGGGGTACGATAGATTTAAAGATACCTTCCAACACCTGGGTTCGCGGAAAAAATATGAATTTTGAAATGAACGGTTCGCTGCGGTTCCTAAAAACCACAGAAGATATAGATATTGTGGGGAATATGATAGTAAGGAAAGGATCCTACAAAATGTACGGAAGAAACTTCAATATCAAGGAAGGTGAATTGACTTTTACCGGAGGGAAAGAGCTAAATCCATATGTGGACTTCACCATCCTTTATAAATTCAGGGATATAGAAATGGAACTGCGCACACTGAAAATTCATATTACCGGAAGAATGTTGCAACCAGACATGGAATTCGTATTGGATGATGACGAGATAGCTGAAAAGGATGCCATCGCTTATATTGTTTTTAAAAAGAGCTCAGATCAGTTAAGCAGCAACCAAAAAAGTAAGGTTTTCAGCGGTGAAGAATTGGCTATGGGCCTTGTCCTGGACCAACTATCATTTGTCGTTAAGGAATCGTTGAAGCAATCAACCGGATTAGACGTGATTGAAATAACCGGCGAGAACAATTGGAAAACAAGCAATGTGACCTTGGGTAAATATATCACCAACAAGCTTTATTTAAGTTATGAACAAGCTTTCCTTTTGGACAAAAAAACAAAAACAGTAAATACCGAAAAAATGATGTTGGAATATGAATTCCTTAGAAACATAGTTTTAAAGGCCACCAACCAAAACAGCAATTCCGGCTTTGATTTGATCTTTAAACGAAAATGGAAATAGGGGGCTGGTTCATCAATTTACACTATAGCGGAAACTGAAAGAAATATTTAACCAAGAATATATCGAAGGTAGTATGCATAAACAACCATTTTTACACCTAATATAATCATTCGATACCGATGGATACTGAAAAGGATAAAATGATAATTGCCCATAGGGGGGAATCATTTATAGCTCCGGAAAATACTTTAGCTTCTGTCCAACTTGCCTGGAACAAAGGAGTAAAAGCTGTTGAAGTGGATGTTCGATTAACGCTGGATAATCAAGTAATACTAATGCACGACAAAACCACAAAACGGACAGGTGACATCAATAATGTAATAGCCAAGTCGACACTTGATGAATTGAGAAAAGTGGATATAGGAGTTTACAAAGGAAAAAAATGGCGAGGAGAGCAAATCCCCAAGCTATCAGAAGTATTGAAAACTGTTCCTGTAAACGGTAAATTAATAATCGAAATTAAAAGTGATTCTGAAATTATTGGACCATTGGTGGATGTCATTAAAAGTTCTGGATTGGCTGCTCACCAAATCGAAATCATATCGTTTAACATTAAGATATTGGCAAAAGTTAAAAAGCTATTGCCTCAGAATAAAGTGCTATGGTTATTGGATTTAGACTATTATCTGCCGGCCTGGATGTTATACGTGAATACACAAAAAATTATTCGCAAACTCCAACAACATAAGCTGGACGGAGTGGATGTTTGGGCTGGTAAAAAAATAAATGCGCTTTTTGTGGAACAGGTTAAAAGATGTAAATTATTGGTTTATACTTGGACCACGAATGATATAAAATCTGCCAGGAACCTGCTTGCTATGCAAGTGGATGCTATAACTTCCGATAAGGCGGGCTGGCTCATTGATCAGCTTTAATAATTATCGTAAACAACAATTATACCTTAACCAAAAGCGTGGACTCTAGCAGATAAGTTGCTAATGGTACAAATAATAAGTATTTCTATATTAGTAATCAAATGAAGAAAGTAATCATCGGCATTCATGGTCTGGGTAATAAACCACCTAAATATTTGCTTCAGAAATGGTGGAAGGATGCCATTAACGAAGGATTAAAAAGGAATCATATTTCCAAAAGCCTTCCCGTTTTCGAATTGGTTTACTGGGCTGATATTTTGTATGAAAAACCACTAAACAAATGGGAAAAAGATGATGAAAGCCCATGTTTCTTAAATGAACCTTATCAAAAATCATTAGTAGGAAATAACAATTATAATAAAGAAGACAATTCATTTCGGGAATCATTTCTCGATTTTGTCACAGAACAGTTGAATAAAGTTTTTTTAAATGATGATAATACCTTAAATTATAGCTTTATATATGACGTAATACTTAAATCGTTTTTTAAAGATTTGGATGCTTATTATACTGTGGAGTGTAAGGATTCAAATGACATTACATGTAAAGCCCGCAATTTGATTAGGAAAAGATTAGTTGACTGTATAAAAAAATATCCCGACCACGAGATATTAATCATAGCCCATTCTATGGGATCTATTGTTGCCTTCGATGTATTAAGCTTTGTCATTCCCGAAATGAAAATAAACACATTAATCACTATGGGTTCCCCCCTTGGTTTACCTGTTGTTGTCGGTAAAATAGCAGCCGAACAAAAAAAAACATTGAACTACACGGCTGCAATAACATCCCCATCAAGCATCACCAAAAGTTGGTTTAATATAGCAGATGTGTTTGATAAGGTAGCCTTGGACAATAAGTTATACGATAATTTTACGACCAATAAATGGGGAGTTCTTCCGGTTGATTTTATCGTCAGCAATGATTATGAAATCAATGGGAAAAAAAATCCGCATAAGTCTTTTGGTTACCTAAGGACGGTGGAGGTGTCTAAAATAATAGCTGATTTTATTGGTGAAGAAAAACGAAACATATGGAATAAAACATTATATAGTGTTCAATCGATGGTTTATAATACCCGGGTAAAATATAAAAATGTGATGACCATTATAAAAACAAGAATCAATGGCAAGAGATAACCAATTATCCAAAATAAAGGACGGTTCAATAGTTTGGGATATTGTGGTCATTGGCGGAGGTGCGACAGGGGTAGGTACGGCCGTTGATGCCGCCTCCCGGGGTTATAAGGTTTTACTGGTTGAACAGTCGGATTTTGGAAAAGGAACATCCAGCAGAAGCACAAAGCTTGCTCATGGGGGGGTGCGTTATTTGCAGCAAGGTAATCTCTCATTGGTTTTAGAAGCATTAAAAGAACGAGGAATCATGCGGCGTAATGCCCCACATCTGGTAAGCGATTTAGAATTTGTGGTACCCATTTACGACTGGTGGGAAGGTCCATTCTACGGGATAGGGTTAAAGTTGTACGATATGTTGGCCGGGAAAGAAGGTTTGGGTGCTTCGGAATTTCTTTCGAGAGAAGAAACCATTGCGCATATTCCTACCGTGGAAGCTATAGATCTGAGGGGAGGTGTCAAATATCATGATGGACAGTTTGATGATGCCCGTTTTCTTATAAATTTAGCGCAAACGGCACAGGAGCAAGGTGCCACGGTCATGAATTACATGAAGGTGGTTTCCCTGAGAAAATCGGAGAATATAGTTGGCGGTGTTGTTCTTGAGGATCAGGAAACATTTGAAAAGTACGCTGTTCGTTCAAAAGTGGTTATTAACGCAACAGGTGTGTTTACCGACTCAATAAGAACATTAGATGATGAAAATGCTATTCCCATAATGACAAGTAGTCAGGGGGTACACATTGTATTGGACAGAAGTTTTTTGCCGGGCGACAGTGCAATTATGGTCCCCCATACCGATGATGGCAGGGTTTTGTTTGCCGTGCCCTGGTACGATAAAATAATTGTTGGAACTACCGATACACCAGTGGATGAATTCCCTTTGGAGCCTGTTGCCAAGGCTGAGGAAATTGATTTTTTAATCACACATGCCGCTCGATATCTTACCAAAGACCTTATGCAGAGTGATATCAAGTGTGTTTTTGTTGGTCTTCGGCCTTTGGTGAAGGATAGCGGAGAAACCAATACGGCTTCCATTTCAAGGGAGCATACCATCAATATTTCACGCAGCGGCTTATTGTCCATTGCTGGCGGAAAATGGACTACTTACAGAAAGATGGCACAGGATGTTGTTGATCAAGCCATTTTAATCGGAGACTTAAATCCGAAGCCCTCGGTAACGGAACATTTGCAAATGCATGGATACCATCAGCATGCAGAAATATTCGGGTCTTTGCATTACTATGGCTCGGACGCCCCGAGGCTTCAGGTTTTGTTAGAAGAAAAAACAAGTTACAGGAATCAACTGCACCTTGATTACCCTTATTTGGAAGGGGAAGTGGTGTGGTCGGTTAGGCATGAGATGGTAAGGTGCATTGAGGATTTTATTGCCCGACGAATACGGCTCTTGTTCCTGGATACCGAAGCAGCCATGATCATTGCCCCAAGAGTAGCTCAATTGCTGGCGCAAGAACTGGCATACGATAAAACATGGGAGCAAACGCAATTGATTGAATTTAATAAAATAGCCCATAATTATTTACCTATTTAAAAATTAACACGTATGACTGATTTTAATTATATGATCGGAAAATTCATTGAGGTGATTCCTAAAATTGGCATCGGAATATTGATATTACTGATTTTCATGTTTATATCCTGGATGATTAAGAAGTTAGTTACCAAACGTGTTAAGCCAAAAACCAAAAACCCCTTGTTGGCAGATTTCTTAGGTAAAATCGTTGCTTTAATTATAACCATTATAGGTTTTGTCCTATTCCTGAATACTGTCGGACTGGGCGGTATCGCAGCGCATATAATGGCTGGAGCAGGCATCACCACCTTTGTTATAGGATTTGCTTTTAAGGATATTGGCGAGAATTTTCTCGCCGGAATTTTGATGGCGTTTAAAAGTCCGTTCAAAATAGGCGATTTAATTGAAACGGTTGGTACGGTAGGGTATGTAAATGAACTAAACATGCGCGAGAGCATTGTGAAAACCCTTGATGGCAAGGATGTCTACATCCCTAATTCGCAAATCATCAAGGCTCCCCTTTTTAATTATACCATTGATGGCTTCATGCGTTATGAGGTGGTATTGGGCATTGATTATTCCACGGACTTAACAGGGATTATAAAAATAATTAAAGATACCCTTGGTGATATTACAGAAGTGTTGCAAGGAGAAAAAAAACCGGTGGTAGTAGTGGATGAGTTAGCCGCCAGTACCATTAATGTCAGGGTTCAGTACTGGATAGATACCTTCGAGTCAAAATCAAGGGCATTTCATCTAAACATAAAATCCAAAGTTATTATAAAAATGATGGAAGATTTAAATAAAAACGGTATCTATTTGCCAGCAGATATTGTTGAAATAAAAAACTATAAGGATAACGCTTTTGTTGCCAGGTAACATAACAAGAAAAAAAATAACTTTAAAATAATAAATCCAATGTTTGATTTAATTGATAATCAATTGCTCGCCGAACAGGCTTCGAAAATTCAAAAATGGTTGATCATGGAACTCCCTGTCATCATTGTCTTATTGATTGCTCTTTTTGTGGCCATCAAAATCATTAAGTTTACCTTCAAACGTTTAAAGAGGACATTAATTCATCGTGCAGAAAAAAACAAGCATATTGATTCAAACGAAGCTGAAAAGAGAATCAATACCCTCGTCGGAATTATATACGGGGTCACAAAGGTTGTGTTAATCACGATAGTTATTATGATTATCCTCCAAAAAATTGGTGTCAATATAGCGCCAATATTAGCTAGTGCCGGTATTATTGGCTTGGCGGTTGGTTTCGGCGCGCAGGAACTGGTCCGTGACGTAATATCAGGGTTCTTTATACTGCTTGAAAACCAGATTAGAACAGGTGATGTAGGCATCATTAACGGTACGGGTGGTCTGGTTGAAAAAATTGAGTTGCGGACTATCACCTTGCGCGATTTCTCCGGAGTGGTTCATGTATTCCAGAACGGAAAAATTAACACCTTATCAAACATGACCAAAGAATGGTCGGCCATGGTATTTAATATTGGGGTAGCTTACAAGGAAGATGTCAACCAGGTGATGGAAATCATGAAGCAAACCGGAAAAGAATTACAGGACGACCCGGAATTTAAGGAAAAGATTATTGAGCCTATTGAAATTATGGGCCTGGATGATTTTGCCGACAGTGCTTTGGTTATCAAGGCAAGGTTTAAAACAAAACCGATTATGCAATGGGCGATAGGCAGGGAATACAGAAAAAGGCTAAAAATTGCTTTCGATGAAAACAATATTGAAATTCCGTTCCCACATACCACAGTTTATTGGGGCGAGGAAATTGCTCCGCTTCAGCTTCATCTGGACAAAGACCAAAAAAATAATTTGTAAATTAATAAGAACATGGCACGATTTCTTAAAAGTAGGGCTAAAGCTAAAGGAGCCGCACCCGGTAGCCTAATATTTATGGGTTATCAAAAAATGGAGGCCACCAAGATACATTTGATCAAATTTAATACAGACCAATCATCTGAACATGAATTCTCCGATATCGGGGAGGCACTTAAGGCCATTGACAAAAAACAAATTAACTGGTTGAATATTGATGGCATTCATGAGGCGGAAATTATAAAGCAGGTAGGCAACCACTTTAATATATCCTTTCTGGGATTGGAAAGTGTTTTAAATACAGGTCAAAGGTCTAAATATTTTGAAGATGAGGAGGCTATTATTGTTATTTCCAAAGCGGTATATTATCACAAAGAAGAAAGCAAAATATCCGTGGAACAGATTTCCTTTATTCTTCTGGACAAGGTGGTGATAAGTTTTCAGGAAAAGACCGGTGACCATTTTAATCCTGTCCGTTCCCGAATCAGAAATAATGTGGGTAAAATAAGAAAGTCACAGGCTGACTATTTATTATATGCCCTGATGGATACATTGGTTGATAATTACTTGATTAACCTGGAACAGCTGGGGAATCAGATCGAGAGTGTTGAAGACAAGCTTTCTAATCCGCAGAAAGAACTCAGTAACCTGTTGTTTCATTATAAAACGGAAATTTCTTATTTCCGTAAAACGATACGGCCGTTGAAAGAGGTCCTTATACGCTTATTACGTTCTAAGACCGAAATGATCCACCCTGAAAGCATCCCGTATTATCAAGAGTTATATGACCTGGTGGAACAATCTATAGATGCAGTGGAAAATTATTTTGGCATGACAAACGACCTGCTAAACTTATATAACACCAATGTAAGTAATAAGGCCAATGAGGTGATGAAAGTATTGACTATTTTCGCTTCCATTTTTATTCCGCTAACATTTATTGCAGGCATTTACGGTACCAACTTTGAATACGTTCCGGAGCTGCAATTTAAAAATGCCTATTTTGTAATGTGGGGAGTTATGTTTTCTGTAGCCGGGGTGATGTTGTATTTCTTCAAAAGGCATAAATGGTTTTAATATGGATGATATGATAATTTGGATTGGAATACTATTCTGTATCACACAGTCCGCCATGTTTTCTGGGCTAAACCTGGCTTTCTTCAGTTTTACACGGCTCCGACTTGAAATTGAGGCAGATAGTTTAACATCCATTGGAGCACAGAAAGTTCTGAAGATGAGAAAAGATTCTAACTTTTTGCTCACCACCATCTTGTGGGGGAATGTGGGAATCAATGTGTTGTTGACTTTGTTATCTGATTCTGTAATGGCCGGTGTTGCATCATTTCTGTTTTCCACTGTCATCATTACCATGTTTGGTGAAATTATACCTCAAGCTTATTTTTCGCGCCATTCCTTAAAAATGGCCTCATTATTAGCCCCGGTACTTAAATTGTACCAGTTCTTGCTGTACCCGGTTGCCAAACCTAGCGCTTTGTTGCTGGATGCCTGGTTAGGTAAAGAGTCTATCGAGTTTTTTAAAGAGAAGAATGTCAAGGTTTTCCTGAAGAAACATGTGTATGGGGGAGAAAACGAAATTGACCTTATTGAAGGTATAGGTGCCATTAATTTCCTTTCGTTGGATGACATGCTTGTTGCTGAAGAAGGGGAACGGGTAAACCCCAAAAGCATTGTCCAGCTGGATTCGGAAAATGATCAGCTAATATTTCCTACTTTCGTTCAAAACACCGAGGACCATTTCATACAGAAAATAAATGACTCGGGAGAAAAGTGGATCATTTTAACCAATAAACAAGAAATGCCCATAGGGGTGCTGGATGCAGATGGTTTTTTACGTTCGGCCGTGTTCAGTAAAAAACCTACCGACATCAAAGAATACTGCCATATTCCAATCATTATCCGACAAAAAGATACCAACTTAGGAGTTATCATAAAAAAAATGCGCGGAGAGATGGATAAAAACATGGATAACCCAATTGAAAAAGACATGGTGTTATTCTGGACCAATGATCAAAAAATAATCATAACAGGTGCCGATGTCCTGGGGCGTTTGCTTAAAGGGATTTGAAATTGAATTTATATGAATATTTAAAACTTTCTAATTTTTATGGTATATTACCTTAGGCTTTAATCTAATGTATGATTACCAGCTATAATAGTTTATTAAATAGGCACATATAATTATCTTGATTTATGCAACATTTATTTACATCAGCAATAGTCGATTTTGAAAATCTGTACAATGACAGATTTATGTCTTTTATTGAAAATAGAATTAGCGATGTTACGAGCCTGTTGGAACAAATAAGCCTTATCCATGCCGATTATCATCATCAGGTTGAAAAAATAGATGCCGCCAATATGGATATGCAGCATTTTTTAAAGTTGCACAATCAATATCTTAATAGTGTTCTGGCATACAACAAAAAATCATATCCTTTAGGGTCTGAATTAAATAGTAAAAACGAGATAAAACAATTTTATTCAGAACGAGATCAATTAATTTCAAAATTGGATAAAAAGATCCGCGACAATGAACCGGAAGAAAACAGAATACCTCAAACAGATAATAGCCCAATAATCAAGAGTGTTAAGAAATTAAAACAATTCAGATATTGGACAAAATCATTGTTCAAAAAAGACAAAACAAATATCCAAATTAAAAAATGGATACCGATACGTCATTACCTAACCAATGAGTTGTATATAAGCACCTTTCCTCAATTGTGGCTGCACTACCAACAAGTAGTTAGTATCGAAATTGAATTATTGGAATATTATAGTCAGTCATTTACACGTATCAACAACTGTATTCAATTTAATCAACCCGTTAACCTTGAAGACATTAAAAGGTTACTCGTTGAAATTTTACAAAAATGTTCTGATACCCAATCTACCTTAAAGGGTTTTCTTGATAACACCAAACAATCCATCATTAAAGTTATTACTGCCAAAACAAATCATATTACCACCCAATATAATCAATTGGGAACACTCGAAGCAAAAAGTCTTAAAAACAGCAAATGGTATACCACCAAGGCCTTAAAAAAAATATCCTCAAAGCAACAAAAACAGATACTGGCATGGGAAATTTCTTTATTTAGTATATCGGAGGATTGGTGTTTTAATGCCGATTTGTATATCGTAAAAAACAAAGCCTTAATGGCTTATCAATCTAACGCAATTAAATCAAGTTCGGGAAGAATTGGTACCACAATTGCGCAACTACAACAGGCTAAAGAAAAGATTATTGCCATCTACAACCATACAAAGAGTAATTTAGGCTTCAACAAAAAGAATAAGGAATCGCTACTGCTGCAAAGCAAAAAAATAACGGAAGCACTATCGGCCGATGAATTTTACTTGTCAAAAGTGAATCAATCACAAACCATTCTTTATGCCTTAAATGAATTACAGCAGGTTATCATTACCGAGATTGACAATACCAATGACAAACGAATGATTACCAGCAAAAAGGTGGAATGGAACCAAATGGAGCTTTCTGATCTATCCGCTGTATATCTCAGAGAGTTAATTCAATTTGAAATTCTCCCTTTATTTTCTGCTGAATTGGACACTTTAAAGCAAAAAGTTTTACTGCAAATTGCAGGTTATGAAACCGAAATTTTGAACCTGATACAAATATCGGAATATAATTTCGAAACCATCACATCAATTCTGGATAATCCGGAGTCATCCCAAAGTAAAGATAATGTTGCAACGTTATTTGACGAGGGAAGTGTAAAGGTGACTAAGAAACTGGAGGTAATCACTGGTCAATTGGAGAATTTACAACATTTAATTAAAAAAGGAATTGACCAAATCATAGAAACATTATTGAATGCATTAATCGAGTTGACAGAAAATGAAAAGGTTGGAGAGTTAAAC
The DNA here is from genome assembly GCF_050589685.1 of Saccharicrinis sp. 156. Classification (NCBI taxonomy): domain Bacteria; kingdom Pseudomonadati; phylum Bacteroidota; class Bacteroidia; order Marinilabiliales; family Marinilabiliaceae; genus Saccharicrinis; species Saccharicrinis sp. 156. Next base: position 2,946 of record NZ_JBNGOS010000001.1, on the reverse strand, counting down.
ATCAGATTACTCAAAGCCAAGGCCATCCGCAAAACAACACATTTTAAAACCCTTGCACTGGAACATTTAAATAAAATGCTTACCAAAGGGTTATCGCAATGGTCAGTTCTTCAAACAAAAGGATTTATAATTACGAAGCAGTTAACAAAAATATATTCACAAGAGGAAGTACAGGCGCAAATTAACAATGAGATCTCTGTTTTTTTAAGCGATATTGAAAGCTCTACAGAAAAACTTCCGTTTTTATACCAACGGCTTTTTAAACTGGAAGCCATTGAAGGTGGTTATTTGTATTTCAAAAGAGCTAAGGAGATTGGCGATTTCGAATATATTTACCTGAATTGGCTGAAAGGTCGATTTGCCACACTGGCCATTACCGCAGAAAAAGGGGCAGGTATCACATCTATAATAAACTATGTGCTTAAAAATAAAAACCTACCTACAACCATTATAAATTTTCAGCAATACAATAATATATATCAAAAGGAAGAATTCATTTTTACGCTTTCTGAAATATTAGATTTAACGCCATTAAATGAAATTGATTTATTTATTGATGAACTTAATAATACAAAAGGAATTATTGTTTTAGAAGGCTTGCAGTTTGCTTACCTCAAAAAAGTAGATGGTTTTGAAACCTTAAAACTTCTTTTTGAAATTATGTCTAAAACCAACAAGTCCATTTTCTGGATTTGTACGTGCACTTTACACGCCTGGAACTATTTAAACAAAGCCATTTTTATAGAAGAATACTTTGGGCACGTCATTAAGTTGGGTGAATTTTCGAAAGACGACATGGTTGATATTGTTAAAAAAAGACATACAGTAAGCGGCTACGATCTGGTTTACTTAAAAAGCAAAGCAGATGTTCAGAACAAAAAAATGTCAAAATTAAGTCCCGTAGAGGTACAGCCCCTATTGGAAAAACAATACTTTCAGGTACTCAATTCGCTGGCGAAAGGTAACCTGAGCGTAGCCTTTATTTTTTGGTTGAAATCCATTAAGCGCATCGAAAACAATACCTTATATATAAGTTCTATGAACGATTTCAATATTTCTTTTATTAGAGGTTTAAGTCAGGAGAAACTTTTTTGCCTGTATGCCATTTTATTGCACGACGGTTTAAATCTGAATGGCTTTTGTAAGGTGATGAGATACCCACCTGAACAAGGAAGAATGAAACTATTTCAAATGGTTGATGACGGCCTATTAATGGAGATCAATAAAAGATATGTGATTAATTTATTATTGTACCGACCTACAATAGAGGCATTGAAAGCGAGAAACCTGTTACATTAAATTTTAAACGAATAGTATAACCCGCTTAACCGAAACAATTCATTTATTCGTAGAAGAGTATTCTTAAAATTCATTTAGAAGTTCCATGTGGCAAATAGAGAAAAAGCATAAAAGCATGAAAAAATTCATTATACTAACTATTTTTTTGTTTATCAATAGCATATATGCCATTGGTAATTTGTCTGTTCAAGATACCATAAGCACCAGCAAGCCTGATACTTTAATTATTCAAGAACAGACAAAAGAACAACCCATAGCCGAAGAAAAAGTAAAAAATACAAGTTTGCAGGAAAAAATAAATCAATTAGGCGCGCCTCCTGTAAATAAAATTATTACAACGGGAAAAATAGTGTGGTCAATGATCATCATTTTAATCGGGGTTTTAGTTATCAAGATAATTGAGTTGTTACTGAACAGGTTTGGCAGAAAAAGTGCTCAATACAGAATTGTAGTTAAACGATTGATACCTATCATTAAAATTCTAGGTTGGACCTTTGTGATCTACATTATTATTCAAGGTATTATAAGGCCACCTTTAGCCACAGTGATAGCCTTTTTTACTTCAATAGGCGTGGCAATAGGTTTCGCAGCCCAGGACTTGCTAAAAAACATTTTTGGAGGTCTAATGATACTTTTTGACAGGCCTTTTCAGATCGGTGATAAAATAGAAGCTGCAAGTGCGTATGGAGAAGTGATAAAAATAGGATTGCGCTCTACTCGCATTGTTACTGCGGATGACTCTGTAGTGACTATTCCCAATGGAGAAATGATGAACCAATCCATCTCTAACTCAAACAGTGGTGAAACCAATTGTCAGGTAGTGGCGGAGTTTTTTTTACCTTTGGACGTAGATACACAAAAAGTAAGGAGGATTGCCTTGGAAGCAGCCATGGTTTCGAAATATATTTATTTGAACAAACCTGTGGCAGTGCTCTTTTTTAATGAAATGAAAGATAGGCGTAGTATCATTAAGATGCGCTTAAAGGCATACGTTTCTGATATACAAAACGAGTTTATTTTTAAAAGTGACATGACTGAAATTACCTTACGGGAATTGATAAAAGAAAAGGTGATCAATAAAGAATATTATCAATAAATTTACACGGATAAGCGCGAGGGAAAGAATCAATTGGATGTTTTATAGTTTTTTAGTATTGCACCAAACTTATTTAAGTCTGTTTTTTTACTAACAATTCCACTGAAGATAAACTAGTCTCTTTTTAAATCACGATTTTTCCATTTCCAACCTTATAGTAAAAGGTTTACCCAACAAAGTAAAAGCAGGAAAGGGAGAACAAGGTGTTTTAAAGTTCAATAAGTACGTTCCTCGTTTTTAAACCCGGATTATGCGATAGAACCTCGTCGTGAACATTGAAAGTGCAATAAAACAAGGCTTTACTGAAACGAGGCATAACGATTGTCCCGATTACTTTCCATAGCCGTTAACTTTAGCCATTAAAAATTAAATTAATTATTTCTGGATGCGTTTGTTTTTTCAATCTCTTTTCAATTGTGAAAGAGTCTGCAATTTCACAAAAAGTGTCTGAGAACCAGCACGAAAACACATTGCAAACATGAACCACCGCCCTAAGTTCTTGTTTTATATATTTTGAAAATTTAAAGAACTTTATCGGGCTACAGGACTTT